>JAYTUF010000819.1:0-3780 GCA_043744755.1 Anatilimnocola sp. | reverse complement strand
GATTTCACCCCGGCCAATTTGACGACAAGCGTGACGGTGAATGGCTTCGCGGGCGACGACACGTTCGGCACGCTTCCCGCGAATCGCATTCGGCCCAGCACGTTCACCACGCTGACGCTGAATGGCGGCAATCCGGTGGGTCCGCCGTTCGGCACACCGGCGGCCCCTGTCGGCGATCGTTTGAATTTAGATATGGCGGCCACGACCGCGCCGATCTTTGTCGATACGGTCGGCGGTCAGGCACTCTCGCAAAGTCACTTGCCGGTGCTCTGGACCAGCATTGAGACCTACGACGTGATCGACGCTTCGGGACCGATTCCCGAAGTCGATCAAGGAGATTTGTTTGTACGCACGACGCCGGCCAATGATTATGTCGTCTTCTCGCGTGGCAATGGCGTGAGCACGCGCGTGCGGGTGAACAATGCGATGTTCACTTTCTTTCCCAACAATCAAATCATCGCCTACGGTCAAGGTGGGGACGACTATATCACGGCGTCGAACATCTTGTTGCCTGTTGACTTCCGCGGTGAGGATGGCAACGACTATCTCACCGGCGGCACTGCCAATGATTGGCTGGCGGGTGGCCTGGGGAACGATCGGATCAACGGCAGCAGCGGTGACAACGTGATCTGGGGCGACGACTCGCCCGTGCCGTCAACTGCGAATCCGCAAGATTTGGCCGTGGGCGGCGATGACACCTTGAGCGCTCTGGGCGGCACCGATGTCTTCTACGGCGGCGGCGGAAACGATTCCGTTTCGGCTGGCGCGGGCAACGACTATGCCTCGGGCGGCTTCGGGAATGATGTTCTCGACGGCAACGATGGAGATGACCGCGTGTACGGCGGGGCAGGCAACGACAGCCTCAGCGGCTTCAACGGCAACGACTTGCTCAGCGGTGGCGCGGGCGACGATAAGCTCAACGGCCAAAGCGGCAATGACGTGCTCTTCGGCGGCGTGGGGAGCGACTTGCTGGATGGCGGCGACGGCAACGACCTGCTCATCACCGGCAGCGTGGCCAACGAGAACACCTCCCGGACTTCGTCAATCAGCACCAGCACCTTCCCAGCTGCGAACTATACCAATGGGGCCGATAACGATGCCTCGCTCCTGATCCTGCTGGCTCAATGGGGCAGCTCAGGTAATACCGCGGCGTTAGGCGCCGTCACGCACGATGGCGTCAATGACGACATGTTCGGCGGGCTGGGGGATGACACGTTCTGCTGGGAAGCCATCGATGTGGCCGATAATCCACCAGGGATCGCACCGCCAGACTTCAATGCGCCGGGCATGGGCACGGACGTCCGGATTGCGCCTTTCGCCTAAGGGCTCACTGCGGGGATGCTAACCACGGATTTGCAGGGTATCGCCTTCAAAGGCGATGCCCAGGGGTTCAATCTCCACGGCCCGGCGCCTTTGGCCGGTTGAAGACTCAGCACCTGGTTCAATCACGCCGCCAATCCAGGCGGGCAGGCTGAGTTGCCGCGCGATCTCCAGGCAGTGGAGGGCTTCGATCATCGAGACATAGACGGCAAAGCCGACGCCCATGTTGAAGGTGCCATACATGCCGCGCGCGTCGAGGCCCGCGTGTTGCTGGATGAAATCGAACACCGGCAGCGGCGGCGCGAGGCGGGTGCAGCGATAGACCCAAGGTTCATCCAGCCGCATTAGTTTTCGCCAGCCATGCCCGGTGAGGTTCACGGCATACTTCAGTCGCACGCCCGCTGCCTGACAGGCTTGAATGAACGGCACGTAGATCCGAGTCGGCGCGAGCAAGGCCTGGGCGAAGTTTTGCGATTGCGTTACGGACGTGAGGTAACCCTGCGGCAATCTTGCGGCGAGCTCGCGGCAGAGCGTGAGGCCGTTGGCATGGATGCCGCTGCTCGCCAGGAAAACCATGACATCACCCGTTTCCAGCTTGCCGGCGATTCGCAGTTCCTTCGGCTTGATCCGGCCGAGGGCGGAACCGGCGAGCACGATGCTGTCGTCGCAGATCAGATTCTTGAGGGCCGGCGTTTCACCACCGCCCCAGACAGCGCCCGATTGACGGCAGCCTTCCGCAAAACCTTCCGCCAGATCGCGGGCGCGGGTGGTGTGCTCGAACCAGTTCGCGTTGCCGACCGCGGCGTGCATGGCAATGGAAATGGGGAGCGCGCCGACAGTGATCAGGTCGTTGACAATCGAGGCGACCGTATCAATGCCGATGGCGTGGTAATGACACTCGCCGGTGAGCTTCAGCAGAGCATCGGCAACGAGGTTTTTCGTGCCCAGCCCTTCTTCGACATGGGCCAGATATTCGTCGGGCGTTTCCACCAGATAAGCGCTCTCGCCGCGAATGCCCGCAGGTTCGGTGATGCCGTGTTGAGCAAGTTGGCCCGTGGTCGTCGCCGCCGACCGTTGGCAGTGGCGCTTGAATTCGTCCAGCACGTCGTAATTGACGCCCGCGGAATGATAGTCGAGAGGCTTCATGCCTCGGATTTTACCGGGGTTAAGGGTCGGGGGTCAGGGGTCAGGGGTCGGGGGCAGTTTGACGCACTCCCTCTCCTCGGTACTCCGGGGAGAGGGTTGGGGTGAGGGGCTGGCAGCGGAGAAGAGTTTTGAGTTCTGAGTTCTGAGACAGGAGGCCCGCGATTACTCCAGAAACACAAACTCATTGCTATTCAACAGCGCGCGGCAGAAGACCGCGAGACCGTCGCTTTGGATCGCAGTAACGCAAGCGGCAAGTTCTGCGGAATCCGGTTCGCGTTGAAAGGCGAGTGCGAAACCGCGACGAGTTTGCAGGGCTGGGTCGCTGCCGGCTTCGCGCTGCAGGCGTGCGGCGAAGGCTTCGACTTGCGTGAGCAGCAGGCTGCTGTTGAGCAGGTTGAGGGCTTGCAACGGCGTCGTGCTGCGGCTGCGCTTGGGGGCGACCTGGCCGCCGTCGGGGCAATCGAACGCGCCGAAGGTGGGATCGACGTGCATCCTCACTTTGGTCATGTAGATCATCCGGCGAAAGTCGGCCGCCGCGAATTTTTGTTTGGGCGTGTAGACCCGCACGTAGTTGCTGTTCGGCTCGAAGGGACTGAAGCCGGGACCGCCGCCGCTGGCCAGATCGAGTGAACCGCTGACGGCGAGCATCGTATCGCGCAGCGCTTCGGCTTCGAGACGCCGGGGCGGATAACGCCAAAGCAGGCGCGAGCTCGCATCGATTGCCAGGGCCTCGGGGCGCGATGTGCTGGTTTGCTGGTAGGTGGCTGACGTGAGAATCAGGCGGTGGATATGCCGCAAGCTCCAGCCGCTGTCGATCAACTCGGCCGCCAGCCAATCGAGCAGTTCGGGGTGCGTCGGTTTTGAGCCATTCACGCCAAGGTCACTGGGCGTATCGACGAGCCCTTCGCCGAAATGCCATTGCCAGAGGCGATTGACGATCACCCGCGCGGTGAGGGGCTGGCGACGATCGACCAGCCAATCCGCGAGCGCGAGCCGCCGTTGCTGCTCAGTCGCGCCGTCAGGCAGTTCAAACGGAATCTTGATGGCCGTGAGCGCTTGCGGTTGAATCACTTCTCGCGGTTGAAGCGGATCGCCGCGCTCGAATCGATGTGTCGCGCCCGGCGTTTGCATTTTGCCGCTATAGGCCTTGGCCGTTGATGATGCGGCGGCGATTTCTTTCTCAATCGCCTGCTGCCGAGCGACGAGTAAGGTGACTTCCGGCGAGTTGACTAGTGGTTTGTCTTTGGGGGCCCGATCGGCACTGCTGGCGACAGTGGTCCAAGCTTCGCCAGCGAGCGAGACTTCGATTTTGTA
>JAYTUF010000818.1:0-14991 GCA_043744755.1 Anatilimnocola sp. | reverse complement strand
AGCCGGCGAGCGGCGAAAGAAACAGCGGCACGGCCATGCACAAGTTCTGCGTGCTGAGATAGCGCGGATGTTCGCTCGCGGGCGCGATCTCCAGCGTGTAGTTGTTGAAGGTCTTCTGCGCGACAGGCGTGAGACCGAGCAGCACAAACACCAGCGAGAAGGTGTTCTTGCCAAGTTCTTCCTGCGAGATGAGGATCGCCGCCAGCAGCGGCGCGGCGCAGATGAGCAGCGTCACGATGATCAGCGCCCGGCGGTTGCCAAAGCGGTCCGCAATGGGGCCGACCAGAATGCTGAAGACGCCGGTGCCAACATTCTGCGCCACGACCCACCAGACCAGCACGGAATAATCGAGACCCAGCTTCTTGCGCCCCTCGTCTTGGTAAAAGGGAAACAGCAGCAAAGCCGTGGTGAACAACGCCGAGACCAGTGACAGCCGGCGAAAATTGGCGTCCTCGCGGAGCGTCCGCCAGGCCCCCTCGAATAACCGCCGCAGCGGCTTGGCGGGTTCGTCGTGGTTATCGGGCACTTCGTGCAGTTGCCAGGCCATCAGCGATGCCAAGGCGAACAAGACGGTCGAGAAACCAAAAATCCATTCAAAGTCCGGTCGCCCTTGCGTCGCCAGCCATTGCGGCAACAGCAGCACGGCGCAAATCACCGCCGACGTCACGCCGATCACATCGGCAATCATCAGCAGCCGGCCACGTCGCGTCGCGCGAATCAACTTGCCTTGCAATGTGTTGTAGGCCAGTTGATTGATGCCGATAGCCATGAAAAACAGGGCATACAGCACCAGGTATAGCCACGAAGCGAAGTGCTGCCGTTGATCCAGGCCCAGCAGCCAGATGGAAGTGATGCCCGCGAACATCAGGGTCATCGCCGTCGTCGTGCCGATGAAGGCGCGGGACTTGAGGGGCAGCACCTTGATGCGGCGGGCGACGAGCAGCGGCGGAATGCTTTGACCGAAACGATTGAGCATCGGCAAGCAGCCGAGCATCCACGACGGGGCACCCAATGACCCCAACACCGCCGGCATGATCACGCTTTCGGTCTTGAAGATCCAGCCCGTCCGCATCAGGGCCTGGTAGATCACCAGGATCACAAAATTCCGTGTCTCGGCGGGTCGTGCTTCATCGCCGGCGAGAATGCCGGTAGGGGGATCAGCGCTCAATTCCTTGGCGCGCGGCTCATCCGGGCTGTCCGAAGAACGCGGCTTCCTGCGCTGTTTCATGCTGCAAGTATAGCCACTGGCGGCGCGTTTCGCGGCGTGCCGCTCGGCCTACTCGCGACCGCGCGACGCAGCCGGCAATTACTTCTTGAATTTGAAGTTGAACGGATTGTCAGGTTCCGTTTTGGGGGACTCGGTCTCAGCGCGGGGCCCCGTTTCGGCCGGAGGTTCCGGTTCCAGATCGAGGGCTTCGAGCATGTCGTCGAAATCGTCTACTGCCTGCGCTGCGGGCGGGGCGTCCGTCGTCTCGCCATACTTTCTTGTTGGATCGAAAGCAACGGTCTCGCGGGCGGTGAAGGCTTTGCCGCTGTCTGGCTGATCGTCGCTGCTCTCTTCGAGGGAAATCTGGAAGTCGTCTTCGAGCGGCGTTTCGTCGGTCGTTTCGAGCACGATTTCGTCCGCGTTCTCAATCGCTTCACCGGAGACGAGCGCCTCGTCTCCAAACGCAGCAACCAGCGGCTCGTCGTGCGTATCGATCACGGGAGCAGCAATCTCGGCAGGCGGCAATTCCTGCTTCCACTGCGGGTCGAGCGACAGTTCTTCATCGAGCGCTAATTGATCGTCTTCGGTCTGCGGCGCATAATGCGGATGAAATTCGGGCAGATGCACCTCGGGCGACATCGAACCGGAGTGCAAGGTCAGGTGCTCCGGTTCGGTGTGCTGCATGTGGATCGTCGGTTCCATCCGCTCATCGAAGCTGCTGTGCTGCAGCGGGGCGGCCGCGAGCGCGCCCAGCGAACCGTGCGCCAACGCGCCGCCAATCGGCAAGCCCGATCCAGCGGACGAGGTCGGCATGTCGCCCAGGTTGGGCCCCTGCCGAGACTCGAACGTATCGTGCGTGGGCGAGCCAAAGCCGGTATCGCCAGGACTGGTGCGGGCCATTTCTTCGCGATAGGTTTCGCGGCGGAGCGGTATCTTGTCGAGCGGAATCGCGGGGAAGATCGCGGCTGTGTTTCCTTGCAGCACTTCCGTGCCGAGTTCCACTGCCCGCTCTTCACTCCAATTTCGATCCTGCACAAACTTCTGCGCAAGAACATTCGCCAGGCACCGCTTGTACATCGCAAACTTCGGCAGGCCGAATTCCAGCTTGTACATATCGCTGTAGTAGCCAATCTGCTTCGTCCGCGGCACCGCTTCCAGCCGGGCGGCCAGATCGTGTTCGATGAACGTCGGCGTATTCGAATACCACCAATGCCCGCTGGTGATCACGTTGGGGAAGATCCAGGCGTAGCTGGTCAACTCCTGGTTCGTGACACTCGCCAACACACTGACCGGAAACTTGACATTCGGGAACGAGTTGAACACGTCCTTATATTGATGCAGCGAAACGCGACTGTCGTACAGGTCGCGACCCTGATGCACGCCGCCGGGATAGACGCTGCGGTTCACGCCAATCATCAGGTCAAACGGCAGACCAAACTCCGAGCAGTATTCGCAGAGAGTCCAGAAGACGAAATTGGCAATGGCCTTCTTATGAGTATCACTGCATTCGCTGCCGGATTGCTCGATGGCTTCCAGCGCCGAATGCGCTCGACCCGTAGAGATCTTCTGCGGAGCAAAATCGGGCGGCAAGGAGATGGCGCAGGCTCGCGCGCCCTTGCTGACGAAATGATCGAACAGCGTGCCAATGGCTTGCCGCAGCGCTTCCGGCGTGGAAGGACGAATGCCCGAGAACCGCTCCAGGCGGTCGCGAACTGCCAATTGCGAGATCTTGAAAACCAGATCGTCGGTCCGCAGGCAGGGGATGTACGTTTTGGTATCAAAGCCTTCGAGCGGATCGTCGAATTCGTTCGTCAAGAAGACGGCCGAGAGCTTGCTGGTCTGCAGCACCTTCTCCGGCCAATCGGAATACGACATCTGCCGCTCGGCATCGTCGAAGAGCGCTTCCCAATTGCTCGCGTCGATGTTGTCCCCTTGAAAGCCGAACAGCTTCTGGGCCATCTCGACGAACCAGCTCCATTGCACGGTGTTGCTGATCGAACCTAGGTTACTGACCAGCAGGCCCACCTTCTCCTTGGGTGACAAGCTCGCGTCTTCGATCGATTCCTGTGGCAGACCCGCCGAGTGGGCCAGCTCGGTGTAGTAGTGATAACCCAGAATATCGGCCAGCGTGTGCGACCCTGGATCGAGCGGGTTGATGTGCGTGTGCGGGTCGATCAGTACCAGCGAATCGAGTTGATCAAAAATCCGGCGGCGTAATTCAAGCGACATGTCGATAGGCTCGGCAGCAGCGGCTCTAGAGAGTGGAAAAACGTGTAAGTCTACCTATACCACACGGGCCTGGCGATTGTTAGTGTTAGCGGCGCCGGGAAGACGAATTCGTGATGCGTGCCACTGGCAACGAAGTCGCGCCCAAACACTTCTTCGGCAATTGACCTCCGCCGCGACTGCTGGCCATCAGGCTTCCGGCGGCGCTTTGTGGCACGCCACGAGATGTTTCTTACCCTCCAACAGCGGCACTTTCTCGCGGCAAAATTGCTCGGCGATGGGGCAGCGGTCGGCGAACGGACAGCCCGGATAGACGCGATCGGCCGAGGGTACTTCTCCCTTGAGAATGATCCGCTGCCGAGTGCGCTGCAGGACCGGATCGGGAATCGGCGCGGCGGAGAGGAGGGCCTGCGTGTAAGGATGCCGCGGATTGGCGTGCAGCGCTTCCGCCGTCGCGAGTTCCACGATCCGTCCCAAATACATCACGCCAATGCGATGCGAAATGTGCCGCACCACGGAAAGGTCGTGCGAGATGAACAAATACGCCAGGCCCAGTTGTCGTTGCAAGTCCATCAGCAGGTTGATGACCTGGGCTTGGATCGAAACATCGAGGGCCGAAACCGGTTCATCGCAGACGATCAACTTGGGCTGCACCGCCAGAGCGCGGGCGATGCCGATCCGTTGCCGCTGCCCGCCGGAGAACTCGTGCGGATAGCGATTGAGGAATCGCGGGTTAAGGCCGACCAGGTCCATCAGCCGCATCGCTTCGAGTTTGCGATTCCGGCCGTGCAGGCCAAAAATATCCATTGGCTCTTGAATGATCCGGCCGACGGTCATCCGCGGATTGAGCGACGCGAAGGGATCCTGAAAGATCATCTGGATCTGCTTGCGATGCGGCAGCATCTGCCGCGGTGAGAGCGAGTCGATCCGTTCGCCCGAGAGCCAGACTTCGCCACTGGTCGGTTTTTGCAGATGAATCACCGCGCGGGCGGTGGTCGTCTTGCCGCAGCCCGATTCGCCAACGAGGCCCAGCGTTTCTCCTTCATGAATCGCGAACGATACGCCATCGACGGCCCGCAATTCACCCGGCTGGCCGAACAACCAACTTCCCTTGCGCGTGGGAAAGTAAACTTTCAAATTCTTGACGACGAGCAACGGCGCTCCGGTTGAGGAAGGTTGCACGCGATCAGCGAATGGATTGGGAGAAGCAGCGATGCTCACGCTTTGGCTCCCGCGGCCCGAGCCAACTGCGTCGGCGACACCACTTTCGTCAAATCCGCGAAGCAAGCCTTTAGCCCGCCATGAATGGCCGGCTCGAGCGGCGGCATCTCGCGCGGGCAGCGTTCCAAAACGAACTCACACCGCGGATGAAACGGGCACCCCGTCGGTGGCCGCAACATGTCGGGCGGCTGACCATCGATGGCAGCGAGTTGCGCAGTTCGCGAAGCATCCCAGCGGGGAATCGATTTCAAGAGGCCCAGCGTATAGGGATGCTGCGGCTGAGCGAACAGTTCATACACGCCGGCCTGCTCGACGATCTTCCCCGCGTACATCACCAGCACGCGGTGACAGACGCTGGCAATCACGCCCAGCGCGTGCGTGATCAAAATCACCGCGGTGCCGTTGGTCTTTTGCAACTCGGCGATCAGTTCCAGCATCTGGGCTTGAATCGTCACATCGAGCGCGGTGGTCGGTTCATCGGCGATCAGGATTTCGGGCTGACACGCGAGGGCCATCGCAATCATCACCCGCTGTCGCATGCCGCCGGAGAACTGATGGGGGAAGTCGTCGATCCGCTCGGCCGCTGCGGGAATGCCGACCCGCTCCAGCATCTCGATGGCATGTTTCCTCGCTTGGGCTGCCGTGTGCTTCAAGTGCAACTGCGTGACTTCCATCAACTGCTCGGCGACCGAGAGAAACGGATTGAGGGCCGTCATGGGATCTTGAAAGATCATCGCGATCCGTTTGCCGCGAATCGTCGAAAGCTCGCGATGATTGAGCTGCAGCAAGTCCTGCTTATGAAACAGCGCCCGCCCCTTGTCGATCACGCCTGGCGGCCGCGGAATGAGTCCCAAGAGCGCCAGGTTCGTCACGCTCTTGCCCGAACCCGATTCGCCGACAATCCCCAGCGTCTCGCCTGGACTCAGCTCAAACGAAACGCCATTCACCGCCCGCACCGCCCCATCATCGGTGCGGAAGGAAACATGCAGATCGTCAACGGTCAGAATTGGCTGCGGCATGTGGGAACTATAGGGCGGGCACGCGGCGGGAACAACAGTGGGGAGCGCTCCACCTCCCTCTCCTCGGTACACAAATTGTCATGCCAGGAGGTCCACAACATGCCCCGCGGGCGAACCCGCGCAGGTAGCCCGCCGCGTTAGCAAGGGAGTGCCGCGAGAAAACATCGATTCACCAACCGTGCGGTAGCACGAAATGATTTCCCAGGCATCGCCTGGGCCCGAAATGTGGTCCACTCGCGGCGCCTTCGGTGCTGCCGCACGATGGTGAAGACGAAGTCAACTCGCGGCACTCCCTTGCTCACGCGACGGGCTACCTGGTTAAGGCACGACGCCCACGACCCACCGCGCCTCCATAGACCGCTGCCAATTTGGTCAGGAATGAAATCGCGAACAAGACCGCGACCTTCGCCGTCATCCCGGCCGCCAACAATGGTTATGTGCCGTTTGCCGAGTAATAGTATGCCCTGATCCATCGATACGTCCGCCCATGAGTCAAGCACCACTGATTGAAATCGGCTTCACCGGCATCGGTGAAGCGAATCCAATCGTCGATCAACTGGATAGCGTGGTCTACCTCAGATTGCAGACGAGCGTTTTGGGCTGGTTCATCAACGCCGGAAAGAAGTTCAACGGCCTCGGTGATGCGAGCCAAATCATCTTTCGGCTCGCCGATGTAGTAATGCGGCAGGTGATGACACGAGTACTCTGCGTCCCCGACGATCATCTCGATGAGACGAATTCGCGCGAGACGGTCCGCGGGACTTCGACGCAACGCCTCGCGCAATAGTGAATACGCATCGTCTCCACCTGTTGTGAGGCCCGTTCGGAGGCCAGGGTAGACGACGGCCGAAAAGAACATCCCTAACCAGCGACACGGAGTCGAATTGGTTGTTTCACTCCCAGCCCATTCACGGAGCGTTGGAACGACAAGTTGTTCGGCCAAGGGTTTTGGAACCAGTCCACAGCTATCGCTTTCCCCGAACTCAGTGATACGGAGGCAAACCCAATTCGCGAACGCCGATCGATCATGGAACGACCAGGCCTTTGCGGTTTCGAGGAATTTTTTCAGGTGCTGAAAAGCGCGGCGACGAAGGCCACCTTCTCGATCACGACAATACTGCGCGTATTCGCTCCAAGCCTCGTTCGCGGAAGCTTGGGTCGCAACGATGCGAAGGCATTCATTCTGTCCGACGCCAATCATGATCTTCGCACATAGCTACTTATTACGTTGAGCAACACAAGTGATATGGTAAGACTCGCCGCGAGGGAGTCAACTCATCACCGTTAACGGCTGCGCCGCCGGAGGACATAAAAATCGCCGTATAGAGGTCACGGCGTGAGGGGCCATTCTTCAGGCCCAACGGGCCGAACTATGGCAGCCAGGGCGCAGGGGGCGCAGCCGCCGCAGCCCTGGGTTCTGAGTGCAATAAGTTCAAAAGCCCCAACGGGGCGCGCTAGCAAAAGCACGGTGTGGTCATCGACGAACGGTACGTCTGGGATGAGCGCGCCCCGTTGGGGCTTGATGGCACGTCATTGCAACCGTTACCCAGGGCTGCGGCGGCTGCGCCCGCCTCCGCCCGGGCTGACATAGCCTGCCCCGTTGGGGCAAAGAGTCGTCATGCTGGCGTGATTGGTTACGCCGCTCACTGGCCGCGGTCCAGTGCAGCGGCGGGTTAACTGCCGGCCGGTTCGCTGTCGGGGCGAGTGACGAACGGATTGACCTTCATGAACTTCGTCTCGAAGTTCAGCGAGAGCCAACCGGTGACATCCTCGGCCGGCAACAGTTCCGTCCAGTCAATCTGTTCGCGCGGTCGTGCCGAACCCAGATAGACGACGAAGTTCCAAAGCTCCTGTCGCTGCTGACCAAAGGCCATCCACACCTTACCGCTCACCCGGCATCGCTCACCGACGACTTCGAACGCGTCGGCGATGAAACCGTCGCACCATAACGATCGCAGCTCACGCTGCCGCAGGCCCGCGAGTTCACGCGAGACGCGCATTTCAAGGTGGCCGAAGTAATCGCGTTCCGTCAAGGTCGCCTCCGCCAGATAACGATAAAGTTCACTTGCCGGGGCCGCTGCTGCGGCGCGGTGTCGCGCGGAACAAAAATGCGGCCCCGGTCGCGGTGCAACGTCTGGTTCGGCCTTTACGGTCGCAGGAACGTCAATTACTCAACAACGATCTCGACCGTATTGCTCACGACCGTCACGGGCGTACTATGCCGAACGGCCTCCAATGCTTTTGGATCATGTGGCGCCAACGGAATGCCGGACCACTTACGCTCTGGCTGATTGCTGTATTGCAACGCGATTCGATAGCGCCCAGCGCGGGACAAATGCGGATCACCGATCCACTCGTTCAACTCATGGGACTGCCCAGGTTCGAGCGTAAAGACTTCTGCGGGCTTCAGCGCGTTTATGTGCCCACACCGCCCTCCAGCTTTGTATTGCTGACCGGACCATTCTACCAATGGCGTGCGCCAACCACAGTCGCTTCCGTCTCCTGGCGCGACGAGGACAACGTTCCTTTTACCTCCGTTCACGAGCACCGCCGTGAAACGCGGGGACTGGCCCGTCTTGATTGTCTGGATTTCTGGCGTGAGGCGTAGGATAATACCAGTATCTGGATCGGCGAGCTCAGGCCGATCGTAGTTTGTGGCGTCGGAACAACCGAGAGTGCTAAAGAACCACGCGAATGCCACCGGCGAGAACCATATGACTGAGTGTTGTGCCATCAAACGGTGCCTCCAATGGCCGAACTATTTATTATATTGCGCAACACGAGTGATATGGTAAGACTCGCCGCGAGGAAGTCAATCGACGCAATTGGTTTTGTCGAATGACGTTCCGAGTAACAAGCGGCGTGAAAACAGGGACAGCAACACTCTTGCCTGGTAACCGTTCACACCAGCACTACCGCGACTTGGACGAGTGCCCTGAATTTGAGCCCCGGTAGGGGCGACCGGATGCCTAGCCCACGGCGTGAGCCGTGGGTTGACGTGGCGCAAGAATCGATTTAGCCCCGGTAGGGGCGTTAGAATGGGCAACATCATTTCGCCGCCTGAGTTCTAACGCCCCTACCAGGGCTTTTATGTTTGATTGGGTCGCCTTCCCACGGCTCACGCCGTGGGCTTGGCATCTAACGCCGCTGCCGCGGCTGAGGACGAGAATCGCGAGCCGAATGCTGGCGTGAATGGCACTCTTGCCCGTCTGCCCGGATGAGGACCAGGAGTGGCCATCTTACTAGCGACGTAAGTTGTGGTCCCTCTAACGGGGGCTGGTGGCGAAATACGACTGTGGTGTTTCGCCACGGACAAGCGCCGCATGCGGGTTTCACGGGGGGTGCGCGGCGAAAAACTGGGGTGGGGATTCGCCATTTGGGGTTGGTTGGAGGCGGGCGAAATGGAGGGTTACGTTGCGGGGCGGCCCCTCACCCCAACCCTCTCCCTGTCGTTTCGCGGAGTACCGCGAGTACCGAGGAGAGGGAGTAAGACGATCTGAATCCTGACCCCTGATCCCCTGACTCCTGACCCCCCGACCCTCGATCCCCATCCAACTGACCTCGACAGGCGGCGGTTCGGCGGGTACCTTCCCGACCTCTTCTCTACCCAGATTTCGGATGCACTTTTCCAGGGGCGGCCAACCTCACGGGGGCCTACGCACGGATGTCTCGGCTGTCGCGCTGGCAAGATCTGATTCTGCCCCTCTCGTTGATTGCCAGCCTGCTGGTGATCCTCGTGCCGCTGCCTCCCGCGGTGCTGGATGTGTTGCTAGCGGGGAACATCGCCCTCTCGGTGATTGTGCTGCTGACGACCATCTATGTGAAGACTCCGCTCGAGTTCAACGTCTTTCCGTCGATGCTGCTGGCGACCACGCTCGCCCGGTTGGTGCTGAACGTGGCTTCGACGCGCTTGATTCTGACGCACGCCGGCGATGAAGGTTTGGAAGCGGCCGGCGGAGTCATCAAGGGCTTCGGCAATTTTGTCGCCGGCGATCAACTGGTCGTGGGCATCATCATCTTCGTGATCATCGTGGTCATTCAGTTCGTGGTGATTACCAAGGGTGCGACCCGCATCAGCGAAGTGGCCGCCCGGTTTGCTTTGGACGGCATGCCCGGTCGCCAGATGGCCATCGATGCCGATATGAACGCGGGGATCATCGACGAGAAGGAAGCCCAGCGCCGCCGCGAAGAGATTTCGCAGCAGGCCGACTTTTATGGAGCGATGGACGGTGCGAGCAAGTTCGTCCGCGGCGACGCGATTGCCGGCATCATCATCACGCTCGTGAACATCGTCGGCGGGTTCGTCATCGGCGTGTTTCAATACAACATGGGGATCGCCGAAGCGGCGGAAGTTTTTACGAAGCTGAGCATCGGCGATGGTCTGGTCAGCCAGGTGCCGGCGTTTCTGATTTCACTCGCAGCCGGTTTGCTCGTTACGCGCAGTACACAGAAGTCCGATCTGCCTGTCGAGTTCCTTTCACAGATTTTGAACAACCCGCGCACCCTCGCTGTGGCTGGCGGGTTCCTGCTGATCTTGATCGCCACTAGCCTGCCCACGCTTCCACTCCTCACGATTGGGGCCGGTTGCCTGGGCTTGTCGTTCATGCTCACGAAAAAGGTGAAGGTCGAGAAGGCGCGGCAAGAAGAACAATCGAAGGCCGAGCAAGCGGCGACTAAGCCGGCCGATGATCGGATTGAAGACTTCCTTTCGATCGACCCGATGGAGATTGAAATCGGCGCCGCCCTGATTCGGCTCGCCAGTCCCAAGTATGGCGGCGATCTGCTGCCGCGAATCACGGCCGTGCGTCAACAGGTGGCCGCGGACATTGGCATCATTCTGCCCAAGGTGCGGATTCGAGATAACATCCGCCTCGGCGAAAATCAGTATCGCATCAAGATCGCCGGCAACCCAGTCGCGGCGGGCGAAGCTTATCCGGGCAAGTTGCTGGCCATTGATTCGGGCGTGACGACGGGCAAGATCCCCGGCATCGAAACGAAGGATCCAGCCTTTCAGCAAAACGCCGTTTGGATCGAGCCGGGCCTGGAAGAGCGGGCACGAATGCTCAATTACACGCCGGTCGAACCAACCGCAGTACTGGCGACGCACTTGCAAGAACTGGTTCGGCGACATGCCGATGAACTGCTCACGCGCGATGCCTGCAAGCATCTGATCGACGAGCTAAAGAAGGTCAGCCCGGCCGTCGTTGATGAGCTGATTCCCGGTCTGATGAAGCTGCACGATGTGCAACAAGTGTTGCAAATGCTGCTGCGGGAAGAAGTGCCGATCAAGCAATTGAGCCTGATTCTGGAAACGCTGGGCGACACCGCGGCGAAGACCAAAGACGCGGTTTACCTGACGGAATATGTGCGGCATCGTTTGGCTCGGACGCTCTGCACGCGGTATCGAGATCAGGAAAGTCGATTGTTCGTCTTGACGTTGGACCCCGCGCTCGAAGATAAGATCGCCGCGGGAGTTGACCACACCGAGCGGGGTCTGTTCGTCCGCACGCCGCCGGCGACGATCGAAAAAATCTGCGACCGGATCGCGGCCGAGCTGCCGAAGCTGACGCGGGGCGGTCATAAGCCGATTGTGTTGGTGAGCCCGCAGATTCGCGCGGGATTGAAGCAGATGACCTCCGGCAACCTGTCGCGGCTGGTGGTTCTGAGCTTCAACGAAATCACACGCGATACGAGGGTCGAGATTATGGGAATTGTTTCCGACTTCGATAAGTAAGAACGAGATCAAGACGCCTCATGGACTTGCGAACTTACCGAGCCCGCTCACTGCCAGAAGCCCTGCGACTGGTCCGCGCCGACCTGGGCGACGATGCCGCCGTGCTGCATACCCGCGAAGTGGGTTCTGGTTTGTTGCGCTGGTTTGGCCGCACCGAGATTGAAGTGACGGCGTCGAACGAAGTGGAAGTGCCGAGCCGGTTGCCCCTTCATTCGCGGTTCAGTTTACAGGCACACGAAGCGATCCCCGAACCGGCCGTCAGTTACCAACCAACTGCTCACGCAGCGCCCGCGGAGTTAACCGATTACCGGTTGCGATTCCGCGAGTTGCTGCACCAAGACAATGAGGACGAATACTCGGTGGTCGATTCACTTTGCCGCGAACACGATGCGCGGGAACAAGCGGGGCCGAAACTGCTCTCGGCGATCCGTCAGCATTTGCATTCAGCGGGCGTGGACGAAGTGAGCACTGCCGCCTGGCTCGCACAGTTGAGCGACTCTCTGGCTCACCAGCCGCAGGTCACGCTGCGGGAAGCTCAAGAACAATTGCTGCGAATCGTCGAAGCCGAAGTGCCGCTCAGCGGCGCGATTCAATTGCCGGCCAATGAACGGCGGGTCGTCGCGCTGGTGGGACCAACGGGTGTTGGCAAGACCACGACGGTGGCCAAGCTCGCGGCAGCGTTTCGCTTGAATCAGCAGCGGCGAGTCGGTTTGATCACGATCGATACCTACCGCGTTGCGGCCGTCGATCAATTGAAGACCTATGCCGACATCATGAACTTGCCGCTGGAAGTTGTTTCAACACCGAACGAGATGCGGTCCGCCTTGGCTGCCCTCGCGGATTGCCAACTGGTGCTAATCGATACGACGGGCCGCAGTCCGCGCGATGCGTTGCGGATTGCCGAACAGCGTTCGCTGCTCGCGGTGGCCGATCCGGATGAAGTGCATCTGGTACTGAGCGCTGCGTCGAGCATTGCTTGTCAGCAACTGGCCATGCGGGCCTATGCGGGCGTGAATCCCACTGCCCTGCTGCTCACGAAGCTTGATGAATTGCCGCAGGCGGGAAGCCTGGCGGGATTGCTGCGCGAGACCTCGTTGCCGCTGAGTTACACCACACACGGGCAAAACGTGCCCGACGATATTCGACCTGCCGAGCGCCAACGACTGGCCCGTTGTTTGACGGGCCTGTTGACGCCAGGCATGACCTAAGACCACAACCTAGCATCGCACGCCTGCCAGCGTTCGCCCTTTGAATCGTTTGCGTACCATGCCAGACCAGGCCTCACCCTTGCGTAACCTTGTTCTCCGCGAAACTGCGGCCGGCGAAGGTCCGCGCTCGCGCATGATTGTCGCAGCCGGCGGCAAGCCCAGCTTGGGCGTGACCACGCTGAGCGTGAACCTGGCCGTCGCCCTCGCGCGGCATGGGATGCGAACGGTGCTGATCGACGCTGACCTGCAGCGGGCTGATGCGGCGGTGCTTTGCGGCTGCGCGCTCTCGCCCGGATTGGGTGAAGTGCTGGCGTCGCGGCGGGATATTCATGAAGTGCTGCAGCGCGGCCCTGGCGGCATGCAACTGATCTCTGGCATGACCGCCGCCGATGCGCGCACGCAATGCACACCCAAAGCCCAGCAGCGTTTCCTGCGGCAGCTAAACTCACTGGGCAAACATGTGGACGTGATTGTCGTCGATGCCGGCAATGCTCCCACCGATTTCGCCCGGCAACTATGGGCTTCGGCCGATGATGTGCTGCTCGTCACTTCGCCGGATGTCGTCGCGGTGATGGATTCCTATGCGGCCGTAAAGACCATGCTCACGCCCGCGTCCAACCAGCCTCGCATTCGGCTGGTCGTGAATCTAGCTGAAGACGCGGCGCAAGCGACGGACGTTTTCCGTCGCATCGATCAATCGTGCCAGCGGTTCTTGGATGTGTCGCTCCAGTTCGCGGCAGCTCTGCCGGCAGATGAACAGGCAGTGCAAGCGGCCAGACATGGCGTGCCAGTGCTGCTGCTCGCGCCGCATTCACCGCTGTGTCGGGCCATCGATCAATTGACGGATGCGTTACTGCCGCAGGAAGATCAACGTCCCGAGCTGCGTCGCGCGGCCTAGCATGGTCTGCACATTGAGCATTACGAATCGGTAGAAGAGTCCAGCGTTCGATACATCAAATTTGACAGGCCGGAGAATAGAAAAACGCCAGATAGGCTCAACTTTGCCTGCTCTGGAAGCCGAATAACTTAGGGCGTCGAAACGCCATTACGAGTCAAACTGTATCGTTTGCACAAAGTTATTGGGCGCGGCAAGAAATCATGGGGCGATCCTACGCGGGAATCCTCGGACCACTGGCAGGCACTTTGGTGCTCTGCCGCGGGGCGATCTCCGGCAGCGGATTGGAAGCTACCCTCTTGATTGCTTGCGGCGCGATGTTTGGATTTGCGGCGGTCGGATTTGTGGCGGGCCTGTTGGCGGAATCGTTCATCGCCGAAGGGGTCCGACAGAAATTCCTGATTGCCTTGGAACAGCAGCGTCAGCCTGCCGCTGCCGCTGTTGTGAAGTAACACCCCCCACTGGAAAAACGCCGCGCATGATGTGCGGCGGGTCGGTTGACTGAGTGAGCTACCCCTCGCGCAGCACAGCCCAATCACGGAGGATCGAATGACGGCCACCACGCTTGCAGAAGCTCCAGTTCTTGTTCCCAATACCGCGCCGGTTGTGGTACATGCTTCGGTTTCTGAAATTGATGATGTCTGGAAGCGGTACAAGGCGGATCAAAGTTGTCAGGAGTTGCGTAATCGGCTGGTCGAAAACTACCTGCACTTGGTGAAATACAACGGCGAACGAATCTGGGCCCGCTTGCCGGAAGGCGTCGAACTCGACGACTTAATCTCGGCCGGCATCTTCGGCTTGATGGACGCCATCGACGCCTTCGATATGAATCGCGGCGTCAAGTTCGAGACATACTGTGTGCCCCGTATTCGCGGCGCTATGCTCGATGAATTGCGGACGATGGACTGGGTCCCGCGCTTGGTTCGCAGCAAAGCCAGCAAGCTGGGCGAAGCCACTAAAACGCTCGAAGCCCGTTTGGGTCGTCATCCGACGGTGATCGAACTATCAGCCCACATGGAATTGCCGGTTCCTGAACTCGAACGGATGATCACCGAAGCCTCGGCCGTCAATCTGATCAGCTTGAATAAGAAGTGGTACGAAACGGACAGCTACAAAGACGTCCGCGAGATTGACATTCTCGAAGACAAAAAGGGCGAAGACCCGACCAAGCGGATTCAGAAAAACGATCTGATGCGGCTGGTCACCAAGGGGTTGAATCGCAACGAACGGCTGATCATCATTCTGTACTATTACGAAGAACTGACAATGAAAGAAATCGGCTCCACGCTCGACCTGAGCGAAAGCCGCGTCAGCCAGATGCACAGCAGCATCGTTGCCCGCCTGCAAACGCAGCTCGGCCGCCGGCGGCCGGAGTTTGGGCACTAGCCCGGATTATTCACGATCGTTTGATTCGATGGGACTTGGTCGGTGGTTTGTTGGTGGAATCGAGTTGTGGTTGACGTGGTTGCGGAGGGCCCCCT
>JAYTUF010000817.1:0-3785 GCA_043744755.1 Anatilimnocola sp. | reverse complement strand
GAGTCGGAAACCGGTGAGGACCGATAGACCCGTGAGCGACAAACCAGTGACCATTCAACGTCGAAACTTCCTGCGTGGTGCTGGCGTATCGCTAGCATTACCGTGGCTCGAATCGCTGGCCCTGGCTGGTCCAACGCCGAGCGCCACGCCGAAGCGATTCCTGAGCGTCTATCACCCAGATGGTGTCGGCCTGCCGCTCAAGAACGACCCGGCGTGGAAGGATTGGAGTTGGTTCCCGCGCGGCGGCGAGCAGGATTTCGAACTGACGAAGGTCCTCGACGTGCTCGAGCCGTTGCGCAGCGAGATCACCATTTACTCGGGGCTGTCTCACCCGGCCGCTCGAAAGGTGCATGGTCATTCCAACGCCGATCAATACCTGACTGGCGCGAACATCGGCGGTGATGGTCCCTACAAAAACTCCATTTCCGTGGACCAGGTCATTGCCGAGCAGGCGGGCGAATCTACCCGGCACGCGTCGCTCGTGATGTCTACCAACGGCGGAATCGGTGGTCCACGCGGCGCGCAGACGCAGTCGTACAACCGAGAAGGCCGCCCCATTCCGGCCATGAACAAGCCGAAACAGATTTTCGATACGCTGTTTGTCACCAGCGGGAAGGATGCCCACGCCCGACTGGCCCGCAGCAAGAGTGCCCTGGATTTGCTTAGCGCGAATACGAGGTCGCTCGAAAAGTCGCTTTCCAAGCCAGATCAACAAACGCTCAAGCAGTATCTGGATGCCGTGCGCGATACCGAACTCAAGCTCGCGAAAGCGCAGAAGTGGATCGATACGCCGGTTCCCGCGCTCGATATCAGCAAACTCCATTTGGAAGCGACTCCTGAGGAAGCTCGGCTCTACTTCCAAACCATGTATGAGTTGACTTATCTCGCCTTCCTCAGTGATTCCACTCGCGTCGCGACGTTTCAGTTGGGGCGAGAAAACGGTGAAGGGCCTCACGATTTGCTATCCAAAGCAGTTGGCCTGAACGGTGCTCATGGCCTGACGCACGCCGTCAAGCAGTCCGAAGGCTGGAAGAATCTCGGCACCTACAATCGCTATCAGGCCGAAGAGTTTGGTCGCTTCGTACAACGGCTGAAGGACACGCCCGAACCGACGGGCAACGGAAACATGCTGGACAACACCTTCGCGATGCATGGTTCTGCGTCCAGCAGCTTCCACCTGTCACGGAACTACCCGATCATCTCCGCCGGCGGAAAAAATCTCGGCTTCACCAACGGCCGATTTCTCAAGTTCGGCAAAGGCAACGAAGACAACCAGGCTGGCGCCGGGATCGATACCGATGCTGGCTGGCAAGCCGAAGCCCGAGTGGAAGAAGAACCACTCGCCCTGCTCTTCATCACCCTCTTGCAACGCTTCGGCGTCGAGACCGATTCGTTCGCGGGAATTACCGGCACGTTGAATCGGGTTTAAGAGTTCCCGCGCCCTGTGCCAAAACTAGATCGCGCCATTGATCTCCCGAGTGAAACACAACACGGTCGGTCGAGCGTCTGCTCTTCCTGGCTTACGCGGCGGGCTACTTTTTTCGCGCTACGCTCTATCAGCGCATTTCAATCCGCGCCGATTCATTGCACACGGGCGTGATCGTAACTTGCAGTGAGGCTGCTGAATCAGCGAGCAACTGCGTCGCGAGCGCTTGGGCAGCGGTTTCATTTGCACATGCGACAAACAAGGTTGGTCCCCACGAACTTTGTCCCAAGCCAACATGACCGAGAGCGCGAATCTTCGCGGCGAGTGCGGTGACGACTGGGCCGTTGTAGGGACCGCCTTGCACTTCGGTATAGAATTGTCCCGCGAGTTCGCAGTAGCGGCCGAGGCTCGCGGCGAACTCGGCGAAGTTGTGGCTGGCTGCGGCGGGGATCAAACGTTCGCGAGCTTCCGTGACCAGGCGATTCGTGAGTGGTGTCAAATCGCGATTGGCGTGGTCCATTGCCAGTTGTTCGGGTTCGCCGGCGAGTCCTGTCCCGTTTGTCGGCCGCACTAAGACAAACCGCCAAGAAGTAGGCAGCTCCAGTCGGCAGTCGAGGGGCGAAAGAAACTCGCGGGACAACTTCCCACGCTCGACAATCAGGCCACCCAGCGTGAAACCATAAGCGCCGATGGCGGACCGAATCCCGCGACCAACGCTGCGCGCGAGTTCTTCAGCCGGCGGTACAGGCAAGCCATGAAAGGCTGCGAGTCCGGCCGCAATCGCGAGGCCCAATTGCGTCCCCGTTCCCAAGCCGACATGATCGGGCGGCGCATGGACCACTGTCAATTCAATGTTGTCCAGCGAATGCGAATAGAACTCCGCCCATTGCCGGGCAAACGAGCGGGTTCGCTCGGACAATTCACCTGCGACCTGAAAGCCTTTCGCAGCACGAATTCGCAGCGTGATGCATGGGTTCGCAACCATCACACCCACGCCGCCGAAACTTCGCCCAGGATCCAACGCAGCTTCCCCAGCGCTCGGCGCAGCAGCCAGCGCGAACAGGCCGAAGTGCAATCGGCTGGGCGCAGTGACCGTCACCTGGCGGGGCTGGGAGCTGGGATTCACAAACGTGGCTGCAGAAATTCGCGCGACCTTTCAGGCCGCAATGGCTGGACGCAAGTGGTTTCTGCCGTAATACTAACAGATTGTCGCTGGCAGGTAGGCAGACTGCCTTGGTCTGGCCGCCGCGATAAACAGGTCGAATTTCTCGGTCCAGGAGTTTGCTGCATGGCGGATAAAGAAGAAGCGCTGATCGTGCCCGGCGTGGTGACGCAAGCGCTGGCCAACACGCGGTTCCGCGTGCAGTTGGAAACTGGCGGCATGGTGCTCGCGCACGTTGCCGGCCGCATGCGGAAGAATTTCATCCGTATCGTCCCCGGCGATAAGGTGAATGTCGAGCTGTCCCCCTACGACCTGGAGAAGGGCCGGATTGTGTATCGGGAGAGGTAAGCATGGGGCTGGGGCATGGATAAATCGCATTCCCGTGCCCCGTTGATCTTTGCCATGACGCTGCTGCTTTTGCCAGTGCTATATCTGGCAACCTATCTGGTGCTGGTGACTCCTGCCGGAACATTCGTCGCGGATCCAGCCAGTCCCTATCTGTATCGAGATGGCTTTGGTCGCAAGGATCCTTATCGAGCCTGGAATTCGAATTGCCAGCGAATCTTTTGGCCTCTGGAAAAAATCGACCGCGCATCGCGACCAGAGGCTTGGCAACCAATCGATCTCTTGCCGTAATATTGCCAATTCAATGACTTCCCAATTTGCAGGCTCCTCGCTTTCGCTGGCCTAGTGTCGCCGGGGTGAGCACTGGCCGGCGGCCACGTCGCCGCTCAGTGATGGCCACACTGGCATAAGAGACTGTCCGGCTTACAAGAGTGCATGTGACTCGATCCCGGAGGGATCAAAGCAATTAGCCCCAGGTTGAGCGAAGCGACACCTGGGGTTCCAGCAGAGGCGAATTCCATTCCCGATCCCGCAGGGATCGCAGCTTCACGGCGCTCCGATCCCTGCGGGATCGGAGCCTGATTTTGCGGGTTTTCCCCGGGTATCGGCTAACGCCTCAACCCGGGGCTAAAGGCTGCGAACCCTGCGGGTTCAAGACAGGTCCGAAAGTGAGTCAGTCCCACAAGCCCAGCGGTCGCGGAGTCTGCCACCACGTCCCCGCCCCTTGTTTCCACTTTTTTTGCCTGCTAAAACCCGAAGCGGGTCAGGCGGGTATAGCTAACCGTCGTCATTTTTTTCGGGGTGATCGTGCGCTGAGGTTGTTTCGGCCGCATTTTGGTCCCCTTGTTCTGG
>JAYTUF010000816.1:0-3790 GCA_043744755.1 Anatilimnocola sp. | reverse complement strand
GCGTTTCCAGCAGCTTGGCCACTTCCGCCAGATCGCGGGGCGCGGCCTGCACGATGAGCGAGTTGGTGCGGGCATCGGAAACAATGTTTAAGCGCGTGCTGAGGCCGGTCCCCTGACCCGTTCCCGCGGCACCCGCTGCGCCAGTCGGCGGCGTGAAGATCGATTCGATGGTCGCCTCGGCATCAGCCGCGGCAATGCGCTTGAGAGGAAAAACTTTCAACTGCGAATCGGAGACCACGGGGCGGTCGAGCTTGTCGATCAGTTCCTTCACCGCGGGCAGGTTTTCCTTGCGGCCGATCAGCAGCAGGGCGTTCGGCTTCACGAGCGGCTGAATCGTCACGCGCCCCTGGCGAGCCGAGAATACCTGGTCGTAGATGAGTGTCATCACGTCGTTGAGCGCCCGGCCATCGACATGCCGCAGATGATACACCTCGACCTCGGGCCGCGTGGTCTGGCTTTGCTGTTCAATCTGTTCGATGAGCTTCATCACCTTTTCCACGTCGGCCTTCTTGCCTTTGATGATCAACATGTCGAGACCTTCGATGAAGTCGATCGTCACGTTGCCGATCCCGCCGAAGCCACCTTCGCCCGGGACTTCGGGCGGAGCCGCGCCCGGTTGCTCGGCGCCTGGTTGAACAACAACGCCTGGCTGCACCACAATGGCAGGCTGGCCTGCTCCGGGTTGAACCACGCCCGGCTGCACGACAACCGCAGGTTGCGCTGCAGGTTGTGCTGCTGGTTGTTCAGCCGGCTGGAAGATCATGGAAACGAAATCGCCGATGTGCTGATGCGAACCCGAAGCGGGGTTCGTCGGCCGGGCGGCGGCTTGCAGCCAGCCGAGCAGCTTGTTCACCGTGGCGGGTTCAGCCCGATCGAAGGTTACGAGCTGCGATGTTTCTCCCGCGCGAGCGGCGGGGCGATCGAGCGAGCTCGCCAGTTTGCGCAGGGCCGGCGCCACATCCTGGGGCGCCTCGAGCTTGACCGTCCCTTCGTTCCGAGCGACCGAGACCGACACTTCCCGGCCGGTGTTCAGCCGCAATCGATAGCGGGCCGCATCGGCACTGGCGGATGCATTTTCAGCGAGGAAGCCAACGCGCCGCAGTTGTCCTTCAAATTCCTTCCACGAAACATTGCGCAGCATGTGTAAATTAGGATCGCAGGTCACCGCGGATTTGGTGAGTGAGCCGGCAATCAACCGCTGGGCAATGGCTTGCTGAACATCGGCCGGTCCGACCACGAGCAACTGATTCGCCCGGCTATCGGCAACGATCCGCACTTCCCGGCGTCCCGCTAGCGACGCTTTTAGTTCTGTCGTCACGGCCTGCAGATCGGCGGCGGCCACGGGATAGGCTTTGATCGTAGCAGCCGGTTCAGCCGTTCTTTCGCCTTGCGCCCAGGCGCACGGCGAGACAGCCAGCAGGGCCAGGAAGCAGGTGGCTGGTCGCCAGGCAGACGCTGGGCGTTGGCCTGGCTGAACGAACTCAAGGCCACGTAAAATGTGTGCCCGAAAGCGTGGAGCAAACATGGGGGGAGCACTTCCGTGTGGTTTCGCAATCCAAAACGAATGCGCGCAGAGTGCCGGAACATTCTGCGTACCCGGAATAATCGGCAAATCTTACCAGGGCCGTGAATCCAAGTTGCCGAAAAAGCGAATCTTGGCAGGGAGCGTCAAATCGTTGGCCGGTAATACGTTAACGAAATAATGAGTGGCTCGCGGCGCAGGTAGAAACAAGGGCAATCGACTCTCGCGATGCTCAGATGGCTTGCCCAGCCTACCCAGGTTGCGTTTTATCGTCCGCAGCGGCCGCAGGTTTCTCTGCTTTCGGCTCCTCGCTATCGTCCGAGGCTGGCACTTCCTTGGCTGGCTTGGCGGGTGCTGTCGTATCGGTGCTAGGCTTCTTCGGCAATTCCGATTTGGGTTCTTCTTTTGGTTCCCGATCCGGTTCGGCTGAGGTCGAAGTTTCCACCGGCAACTGGGTGGCTTGCTCCAGGATTTCGCCGCGGGCAACTTTGAGCCGTTTGCCGCGGTTCTCTTTAGCGGAAGATTCATACACAAATTCATTGAAGCCGATTTCGCGGACAGTTCCTTTGATGGAGCCGATCTCGAACGTGTCTCCTTCATGCAGCTTCAGCATTTGCGCCGTGGGGCGAATGAGCAGCCAGACTTCGCCCGCGCCGCCGACTTCAATCACGCCCGTGAGGACTGTGTGCTTGGCGTTGTCGAAGCCCAACTTAGGCGGCGGCGGATCTTCGCGGGGCGTTGGTGGCGGCGGATCGGTGACGGTGACGATCAACTTCTCCCGCGAAACCCGAGGCGGGAACGCATCGTCGCGGGCGGCGATCTCAAATTCGTATTCGCCCGCCTTCTTCGGTGTCCAGGTGAACTTGCCGGCAGAATCAAGCCGGGCATCTTTCGAGGCCGACTTGGTCAACTCGTATTTCACCAGATCGAGCGGATTGGGATCCGTTGCCTTGGCGGCGATTTCCAACGAACGATTCGTCGTCCCCCGCTGGCGACCTAAGCTCGCAAGCTTCGGCGGCTGATTCGGCGGCGCGAAGATATTGCGGCCGACGATTGATTCCTGATATTTCTCTTTCGAAGCAAGTTTGAGACGCGAACTGACATTCTTATGAAGTTCCTTCGCTTCCGGCGCCGTGCTGACCGAAACGGCGTCCACCGTTAGGCTCAGGTCGAGATCCTTGGTGTCCTTGATCGGCTTGAGGCTGATCCGCGAGACGCGATGCAGCAGATCGACGCGATAGATCTCGTGCAGCAATTGCACGATCTGCTCGAACCGGCCCTTGCCGTTGATGGTGAAGGTTTGCTGCACATAGACATCGGCCAGCGGTCGTTGACCGGTAGGACTTACAACCTGATCGCGCAGCCCTGCTTCTTGCACTTTGGTCAGCAGCCAATGCTGATACAAGGAGCGAGCGATGGCGGGTTGCGGCGGCAAGGAGCGAGCTTCGTATTCGTCCAGCTTTTTCTTGGCGAACAGGGTGTCCTTGACCAGTCTTCGTTGGCGTTCGACTTTGGTTTCCAGATCGGCAATGGCCGCGCGGCGGGTGCTGATGGCGGAGCTATACCAGCGGAAGCCAAAAAACGCGACGAGGCAGAGGATACCGGCGCCGACGATGACAGCCAGGATTTTTTCGTTGTCTTTCATTGGGCGGCTCCCTTCGCCGCCCGAGCTGCATTCGGCTGGGGCCGGCTGCCGCGGGAGGGACCCGTGGGAGGCGGGCCAGCGGGACCATGCAGGATGATCTCTTCGCGATACCGCCAGGTCAGGTCGGTGCCCTTGGGATCCTTCTTGCTGCCGCTGCCAATCACGGTGCGGTCGGCATCGCGCAGGGCAGATTCCATTGCATTGATGGTATCGGGCTGATCGGCCAGACCTTGCACAATGATGTTTCCGCCGCCTGTATTCAGCTTGGCGAGGGCGAGCAAGTCTTCCGCCCGCGCTTGTTCGGCGGTCGGGAAGCGCTGCGACAGGCGATCCAGTTCGTCGAGCCAGTTGACATCGGACGCGGAGAACTTTTCCAGATCGACGACCTTATTGCGAGTCGCTTTGCCGGCCTCGACGATTTTGGTTTGGGCCTTTAGTTCGGTCTGCAGCCGGCTGACCTCGCTATCGAGCGAGCGCAGATTCCACCAGGAGAGAACGAGCAGCACGAGCAAGCTGACAGCCAGGGCGCCACCCACCATCGTGTACAACCGGTTGTGATTCAGCGGCGGGGGACGCTTGCGGGGATGCAAAAAGTCGATCGTGTGCGAGCGGCCCGCGGCTTC
>JAYTUF010000815.1:0-3794 GCA_043744755.1 Anatilimnocola sp. | reverse complement strand
ACTCTCTTTCTGGCGATCGGCATGATGCTGGCGCTGCTCGCGATCTTTTATGTCTGGGTCGTCAGGCCGTTGCAAGTGCTGCTCGCGGGTTCGCGGCGGATTGCTCAGCAAGACGATTTCGATCATCGCATCTATCTGAAGACACACGATGAGTTCACGGAACTCGCCGGCGCGCTAAATGACATGACGGCCCGGTTTCAAGAAATCCGCCGCGACCTCGATGAGCAAGTCCGGCAGCGCACGCGCGAAGTCGTCCGCGGCGAGCAGATGGCCAGCGTGGGGTTTCTCGCGGCGGGCGTGGCACATGAGATCAACAATCCGCTAGCCGCGATTGCGATGGCGGCGGAGTCGCTCGAATCGCGAGTACACGACATCATCGCTGCCGATTCGGAGAAGCCCACCGAAGCTCAAGACGCGGAAATAAGAATCCTTAGCAAGTACCTGCTCCGCATTCAGGACGAGGCCTTCCGTTGCAAAGGGATCACCGATCAATTGCTCGATTTCTCCCGCCGCGGTCCGGCCGAGAAACACGATACGGAACTGGGCGAACTCACCGAAGGCGTGATCGATATGGTCCGCCATCTGGGCAAATACAAGCAGAAGCACATCGAACTAATTCGCAAAGGCCCCGTTCATTCGCGCGTGAATGGGCAAGAGATCAAGCAAGTGCTGCTGAATTTAATCACGAATGGCCTTGATAGTTTGGATGAGGGTGGTACTGTCCGCATTGAACTCGGCCGCAGCGGTAACTTCGCGGAACTTAACGTCTGTGACGATGGCTGCGGCATGAGCGCCGAAGTTTTGAAGCATCTGTTTGAACCGTTTTTTACCCGCCGTCGCGATGGGCAGGGCACGGGCCTGGGCCTGTCGATCACGTATCGCATCGTGAGCGAGCACGGCGGCACGATTGAACCTTCGAGTGATGGACCGGGTAAGGGCGCGCGGATGCGCGTGCTGTTGCCCCTGGCGGCAGAGACAAAGGCAAAGCATGAAAGAGCCAATGAAGAACGATTCGGGCAAGGGCGATTCGGGCAAGAGCGATACGCGGCCGTCTAGGCTGAAAATCCTGTTCGCCGACGACGAACTTTCGCTGCAAGAGCTGATGAGCATCGAGCTGCCTCGCATGGGGCACGAGGTGACCGTCTGCCCGGATGGCCCCACGGCCGTTGCAGCGATGGGCCTCAATTCGTACGACTGCATCATTGTCGATCTCGATATGCCGGGCATGAGCGGCATTCAAGTCATCGGCAAGTGCAAAGAACTTTCGCCCGATACCGACGCCGTTGTCCTCACCGGCAAAGCCACATTTGAAACGGCCCGCGATGCGTTGCGTTACGGCGCATTCGACTATCTGACCAAGCCCTGCAAGCTGGTCGATCTCAAAACGTTGCTGCTGCGCGTCGCCACCAAGCGCGAGTGGGTGAACAAGTGCAAAGCGCTGAAGCATCAGCTCGAGCGAGTGCAAGGCAAGACCGAACTGGTCGGCGATAGCCCCTCCATGGCGCATGTCAAAAGGCTGATCGAAAAGGTCGCGCCCACGAGCAGCACCGTGCTGATCCTGGGCGAAACGGGCACCGGCAAGGAATTGGTCGCCCGCGCGGTGCATCAACATAGTTTGCGCGGTGAAGCGCCTTTCGTGGCCATCAACTGCGGAGCTCTGCCCGAAGCACTGATCGAGAGCGAACTGTTCGGCCATCGCAAGGGCGCATTCACTGGGGCGGACGAACATCGCACGGGCCTGTTCGAAGTTGCGCACGGCGGCACGATCTTTCTGGACGAGATCGGCGAGTTGCCCAAATCGATGCAAGCCAAGTTGCTGCGGGTGCTGGAAAGCGGCGAAATTCGCCGCGTGGGCGATAACACCGCGTTTGAAGTCGATGTGCGGGTCGTCTGCGCCACCCATCGTCAGTTGCCCGAGATGGTCGAAGCGGGCGAGTTTCGCGAAGACTTGATGTATCGCATCAACACCTTCGAGATTCACATTCCGCCGCTGCGGGAACGAATCGACGACGTGCCCGAAATTGCGGGGCATTTGTTCAGACGCTTCAAGCCGGGCCTCAAATCGGGCGATGAGTTCTTCACAGCCGAAGCGATTGAACTGTTGCAGAAGCATAGTTGGCCCGGCAACGTTCGCGAACTGGCGAACGTCATCGAACACGCCACCATCCTTTGCGATCACCCGCCGATTCTGCCTGAGCATCTGCCGCAACGGTTCGGTGCCTCACGGAAGAACGGCGGACCAACGCCGAAGCTCAAGCTCGTTTCGCCCCTCTCGTTGCGCGAGCTGGAGAATCACGCCATCCTCGAAGCCCTCGACCGTCACCAAGGAAACAAACCGGCCGCCGCCGACGACCTCGGCATTAGCTTGAAAACGCTGTACAACAAATTGAGCGCCACGATTCAACTCGACAAAGCGGGCTAATTATTTCGGCGCGTGCCGATTCACCAACAGCTTCTTGCCGATCTCTTCCTTGAGTTGCTGGATGATTGAGTTCTTGTCGGTCGTGCTCAGCAATCGTTGCACGACCGCCTTCGGCCCTTCGCTGCCCCAACTGCTGCCATGCTCGAAGTAGTATGTCGCTGCCTGGCCCACGATGTAAGACCCATAGCCTGCAGCCGCCCCTTGCGGCAGCGCCGTGAGCAGGGTGCCTTTACCCACTGTCAGCCCCTTGAACAGCGACGTCGCGATGGAAACCAGCGCCACGCTGACGGTCATCCAGCCGGCCGCTTTGACGATGGAACTAACGAGCGTGCGAGATTGAGCCAGCGACATCTCTAGGCCATAGACGCTGGCCAGCGTGACAATCATCGCGACATCGACAGCGACGCCGCCCAGAATGTCGGCGACGGGAAGCGGGTTGAGTCCGACCGCGACGGCCTTCACCGTGGCGTAGCTCCAAATCACTTGCGTGGCCCGTGTGCGGCGAAGCGAGATCCGCAGGGACGCGACTTTATCATTTTGGTCGGCAGCATAGAGCGCTGCATTGAGCGCGACCAGCGCGAGGCCTTCGCGATCGAGCAGTTCCAGAATTAGTGACTTCACTTCGCTCACATCCGGCTGCGGCTTCCGCCATTCGCTCCGCTCGCTGCCGTTGGCGGCCTGGATGATGTATTCCTTCTCGCGCGGGTCGGCGGCGGCGGTGACGATCTGTTCCGGCGGCAAGATGTTCGCGAGGCGATCGACTCGTAGCACTTCCAGCAGCCGCGTGCGTTGCTCGGGACTATAGAGATCGACCTTGTTGAGGATCAGCAGGATCGGCTTGTGAAACGTGGCGAGCTCGACGAGCGCGGAGTATTCGGTTTCGTTCAGATCCGAATCGGTGACGAACAGAATCAAGTCCGCCCGCTGAGCGGCATCGCGGGCCATCTCGCCGCGCGGACCGCCGCCAACTTCGTTAATGCCGGGAGTATCGATCAGCACGACTTGCGATTGACCCAGGCCAGGGATCGCATAACCCGCGCCGCTCCAAGCGACGTGCCACACCTCTTTCGTCCAGCCGCCGCGGACATCGACGGCGGAAACTTGGCTGCCGACGAGCGCGTTGATGAGCGCACTTTTGCCGGTGCTGATCTCGCCGAAGATGACAATCTCGACGCGGCCGCTGGTGAGCTTGTCGTGCATCGCCCGCAGGCCGGCGAGCTCGCCGCGGAGGCGGGACTTTTCATCCTCCGTGCAGCCGCGCAGGCGACCGAGCGTTTGCTCAACGGCGGCGAGGGCTTCTTGGTAGTTTGTTTGGGAGGACAAAGTTTGTGTTCTCAAGCGGCGACGCAATTGGGAGGGCGAGGCTCCTGCC
>JAYTUF010000814.1:0-3796 GCA_043744755.1 Anatilimnocola sp. | reverse complement strand
ACAAGGATTTCGCCGGGGCCTGTTGTGAATCATTCCAAACTATTGCAGGGCATCTTACTGCCGCACGGCGACCTTATCTTTCCCCAGCGAGCGGAGATAATCGAGCGTGATGCCGATGCATTCGTTGAAGTAGAAGTCGCGTTCGACAACCTGCTCCGACGAATTTGCTTGCTGCTCGAACTTTTTCTCTTCTTCCTTCTCGGAATCCAGTTCCGCGCGGCGGGCCATGAACTTGGCTTCGCTAAGGGGAATTTCCTTCTTGGTCTTTTGCTCCACGTAACGGTCGATGTTGTGCAGCAGCTTCTTAAAGTCATCCGAGGATGCGCGGCGAGTGGCCGAAGCTTCCCTCAGGCGGGTGACAACCGCGGGGCTGACTTGGTCGAACGTGCCGAACTTGGCCGTCGGAATTTTGTCGAAGGCCAGCGCGTGATCGAGATCGGATTCGCTGACATCCATGTGATCCGTGATCGACGGGAGGACCACATCAGCCAGCACGCCGCGCCGTTGCGTGCTCTCGCCGTTGGGGCGATAGAATTGCTGCATGGTGAGCTTGAGGGCACCCAGATTCGGCGGATTGCCGACACGGAACATCGTTTCGCCCAAGTCGAGCAGGCTCTGAACCGTGCCTTTGCCGTGAGTCGTGGTATCGCCCACGATCAGGCCGCGGTGATAGTCTTGAATCGCACCGGCGAGAATCTCGCTGGCGGACGCGCTGAACTTGCTGGTCAGCACCACCAGCGGGCCTTTCCAGTACATGCCGCTGTCCAGATCGTCGTATTGCTGCACCCGGCCGCTGGGATCTTTCACTTGCACCACGGGGCCGGCGTCGATGAACAGGCCGGTCAGATTGATGGCTTCGGTCAAGCTGCCGCCACCATTTTGACGCAGATCAAGCATCACGACGTCCACGCCCTTCGCCTTGAAATCGTCGAGCAAGCGCTTCACATCGCGAGTCGAACTCTTAAAATCCTTGACATCCTCGCGGGCGGCTTCCATATCCATGTAGAAGCTGGGGAGGTTGATCACGCCGAGCTTGAAGGGCGTGCCGTCCGATTTTTTCCCTTCTTCAAAGATTACTCCGCGGGCTTCCTGATCTTTCAACTCAATCTTGGCCCGCGTGATCTTCACGATCTTGGTCTCGCCGCCGGCAGCGGGCAATATGCCCAAGCGGACCACCGTGCCGGCTTTGCCGCGAATCTTGGAAACGACATCGTTGAGCTTCATCTCAACAACGTCCACCATTTCGCCGGAATCGCCCTGTCCCACGCTGACAATGCGGTCTTCCGCTTTGATGAGGCCCGATTTGTCCGCAGCGCCGCCAGGGATCAGCTTATTCAGCACCGTGAAGCCATCGATCACCTGCAACTGGGCCCCGATGCCATCCAGATTCAGCCCCATGATGATGCGGAAGTTTTCGAGCGAGCTCTTCGACATGAAAGTGGTATGCGGATCGTAGGATGTGGTCACGCTGGTCAGGAACATTTCCAGCAGCTCATCGGCATCGGTCTGATGCATCCGCTTGGCAAAGCTGACATATCGCCGCTTGAGACGAACCTTGGGGTCTTCCCCCTTGAGCGTCTTGTCGTTCTTGAGCGTGAGCAAGTCATATTTCAGCCGTTTGCGCCAGCGATCCTTGGCTTCGGCCGACGTCTTGGCATAAGTCAGCTTGGCAGGGTCGGTGACCAGCATTTCATCGACGGTGAAATCGAAATCCTCTTTGAGCAACTCGTCGATCATCGCCACCCGCTCATCGACGCGCTTGAGGAGCACATTGTAGACGGTATAGGCAAACGAAACGTCGCCGCTGCCGACCATATCGTCCAGTTCATTGCGGCGCTTGTTGAATTCATCCACATCAGACTGATTGAAATAGAGCTTCATTCCATCGAGCGACTTGAGGAACTGCTCCATGCTCCGCTGCGAGATTTCATCGTCCAAGGCATGCTTCGAGAGGTGTTGCCCACCTACGAGGGTCGTCACCGCTTTGGTAATCTGACGGTCTGCCGCGCGGGGGGCGACAAGTGGTGCCGGGGCGTCCGCCCCGCAAGCAGGCGCAGTCAGCAGCATCAGGCCAAGCAAACCTGCCGCCAGCCCTCCCCAAATTCCGACCTGGCGAGACCATTCCAACGCCGCGTTACCATAAAGCCGTCGCATTCGAGAATCCTTGCCCCTCGAACCCACATTCGCTCAGGTGCATCGCACAACGATGAGTAAGAAAATGCGGGTCAGGTAAACCAGATAAAGAATTAGGGTCGGTCCGCGAATTCTATCGCGCGAGGCCGCCCAGGACAACACGAATCGTGCGAAACCTAATTGCCATCACTACTTGGAGTTAACGAAGTCGTTTGGAAACACCTTCAGATTCACACCCACTGACCGAATCCCTGCTAACCCAGATTGCCGATGCGGCTGCACTTCTGCGTCGCGGCGGACTGGTTGCCTTTCCGACCGAAACGGTCTACGGGCTGGGTGCGGATGCGGAAAACGAAACGGCAGTGCGGCGGATGTTTGCTGCCAAGGGCAGGCCCGCGGATCATCCCGTGATCGTCCATTTGGCGGATGCGCAGCAGATCGAAGCCTGGGCGATCGACATTCCCGCCACGGCTTGGACATTAGCCAAGGAGTTCTGGCCGGGACCACTGACGATGATCCTCCGTCGCAGTGGGCGAGCCGTAGATGTGGTGACTGGCGGGCAAGACACCGTTGGACTGAGAGTGCCCGCCCATCCCGTGGCCCAGCAGTTATTGCAGCAATTCGGCGGCGGCATTGCTGCTCCCTCGGCCAATCGCTTCGGCCGAATCAGCCCGACATTGGCCGAACATGTGCGGCAGGAACTGGGAACTGCCGTCGATTGCATTCTGAATGGCGGTGCTTCGAAGGTGGGACTGGAATCGACCATTGTCGATCTGACAGGCCCGCAACCCGTGCTGCTTCGGCCCGGTGGCATTACTGCGGAGCAGATTGAACTAGCACTGGGCCAAGCTTTAGGGAGTAAGGAACAGAGTTCCACTCGAACTTCGGGCCAGTTGCAAAGTCACTATGCTCCACGGGCGAAGCTGGTTGTCATCGAGCCGCTGCAGCTTCCCGCCACCATGCGACAGTTGGAAGCGGCGAAAGAACGCTTCGCCGTCATCAGCGATCCCTTGATCGCGCGGGCGGCCAATGTGAACCAAGCCCATTGGTACAAGCTGCCGACCGATCCTGTGGTGCGGGCTCAACGGCTGTACATCGCCATCCGGGCAGCCGATGATGCCGGCTATCAAACGCTGATCGTCGTTCACGAGCGAGATTCGCAGGGTCTCGATGCCGCCATTTGGGACCGGTTGCAAAAAGCGGCTGCACCACGCGATTGAGCCTCTCCTGAGGTAGCCCGTCGCGTTAGCAAGGAAGTTCCGCGAGTGGACCAACAATTAGTAACCGTGCGATAGCACGAATCAAGGCACGCAGTGCCGCCGAGTCAGTGGAATGCCGTAATAGAGTGCGCTGGCGCGCTTGCAATGGCCGAATGGGTACTCGCTTCTCCCTGGCTAACGCGACGGGCTTCCTACGGCTTCGCCGCGTTAGGACTTGGGTAGCGGCAATTGCAAGCAAAACGAACAACCTGGCTCGGCCACTTGGAACTGCAATCGCCCGCCCAGTTCGCGCGCCAGTCGTTCGCAAAGCGCGAGACCCAATCCCACGCCGGGGGCGGAATGGGCGGCGTCGGTGACGGACTTTGAGAAGGGCCGAAACAGCTTCTTACGACCGGCGGCAGTGATGCCCGGGCCGAAATCGCGTACGCAGATACTCAGCTTTG
>JAYTUF010000813.1:0-3799 GCA_043744755.1 Anatilimnocola sp. | reverse complement strand
CGATCCCAGTATCCGAAAACTAACCGCCGCCGAACGAGCGCAGCTCCGCGCACACAACCAGCAAATCGCAGCCTAAAAATCCTTCACAGCGTTGCCCTTCAGGGCTTCGATTCAGCGCGCGGTTGGTTCCTGGGGCGGCGCTCCGCGGCTGACGCCGCTTCGCTCTGCCCCAGGCTGGCATAGAACGCACCGTTGGTGCTAGGACATTGGCAACCCGCCGACTCAGCGCACCAAATTCGACGGATTGACCAACACTCAACATTCGCGAAACTCCCACTGGGTACCGAGGAGAGGGAGTGGAGGAAACGCGGCGCGTTTTATTTGCCTAGTGGCTTGCGCTCGTCGAGTAGTTTTTGGATTTGCTCGTTCCAGATCTTATAGCCGGCGGGGCTCATGTGGAGCAGGTCTTTGACGAAGAGGTCTTTCACGGGCTGGCCATCACTGCCGAGCATGGCGGGGACGATGTCGATGTAGAGCAGCCGCTGGGAATCTTTTTCGCATTGTTTGCGAATCAGGTCGTTCGCGGTTGTTTGCTGTTCATAGATCGACCAGCGTGAAGGGCTGGGCTTGATGGCGATGAACCAGATTTGCGTTTTGGGCAATTCTTTGTGGATGACCTCGCAAAACGCGGCGAAGTCGGCGGCGGTTTTTTCGGGGGTCTTTTTCGACTGCAAGTCGTTATCGCCCGAGTAGAAGACCACCAGCCTGGGCTTGAGTGGAATGACGATTTTCGGCGCCTGTTTCGTCGCGTCATGAATCTGCGAACCGCCGAAGCCGCGGTTGACGACGGGCAAGTTGGGGAACGACTTGGCCAGGTCCCACAGCCGGATGCTGCTGCTGCCGGTGAAGACGATGCCTTCGAGCGGCGGCGGAGTCTTTTCGTCCTGGGTCAGCATCGCCGTGATTTCCTTGTCCCATTTGTCGGCGACCGGCGTTTGCTGGGCGGCCGCTAGCGAGGTTATCAGCAGGAAAATAAGGGGCGAAACAGACAAGTGTCGCGTGAGCATGGGTTGATTCCGGTAGGCCAAGAGCGGTGATTACTCAAAACGTACCACCGCGGCTTGGACGTGGGCTAGTCCACCAGCGACTGCGGCGGAATAATACGCTCAGGTAACCGTAAGTCCCTGAGGAAGGATCGCCCCTGATGAACCCGTATTCCGGAAGTATCGAAAACTCGCAGTCGTATCAAAGTTATCAGCGGCAACGCCAATTGACGCTGGGCGATCTGCTGCTAGAAAACCGCATCGTCTTTTTGCAGGGCGAGATTTACGCCGGCAATGCCAACGAAGTGGTGATGAAGCTGCTCTATCTGCAGAGCGAAAATCGCCGCAAGGACATTCACTTCTATATCAGCTCGCCCGGCGGCGACGTGGTGGCCACGCTGGCGATCTACGACACGATGCAAATCCTCAGCTGCCCCATCGCCACCTATTGCGTCGGCCAGGCAGCGAGTGGAGCGGCCGTGCTGCTGACCGGCGGCACCAAGGGGAAGCGGTTCGCACTCCCCAATGCCCGCGTGATGATGCATCAGCCGGCCGGCCAGGTGGGTGGCCAGATCAGCGATATCGAGATTCAAGCCAACGAGATCATGCGCTATCGCGAAGTCCTCAACGGCATCATGGCCAAGCACACCGGCCAATCGATCGAGAAGATTGCGAAAGACACCGACCGCGATTTCTTCCTCTCCGCCGAAGAAGCCAAAGCCTACGGTCTGGTTGACGACGTGCTCAAACACTCGCCCATCCAGGACACACTCTCGGAAAAAGACAAAGACTAAACGCATTTCCGCTGATCAGCCGATGGGCGCTAGCCCACGGTTCTTCAGCAAATAACCGCACGCTAGCGCGTGGCGGCTGATGACAACCACAATACACAAACACGAACGGAGTTTCCCGATGCCCATGATTCCTTATGTCGTCGAAAAGAGTGGCCGCGAAGAGCGGGTTTACGACATCTATAGCCGGCTATTAAAAGACCGCATTATCTTTCTCGGCACGCAAGTCAACGACGAAATGGCCAACGCCATCGTCGCCCAGATGCTGTTCCTGCAATCCGACGATCCCAAGGCCGACATTCACCTCTACGTGAACTCCCCCGGCGGCAGCATTAGCGCCGGCATGGCCATCTATGACACGATGCAATTCGTGACCTGCGACGTGGCCACCTATTGCATCGGCCAGGCAGCATCGATGGGGGCGGTCCTGCTCACCGCCGGCACGCCCGGCAAGCGGTTCGCGTTGCCCAACGCTCGCATCATGATTCATCAACCGCTCGCCGGCATGCAAGGAACCGCGGAAGAAATCTTGATCCACGCCAAAGAATTCCGCCGCATCAAGCACCGGATGAACGAAATCCTGCTCAAGCACACCGGCCATCCGCTCGACAAGATCGAAAAAGACACCGACCGCGACCGCTTCATGTCGGCAGAGGAAGCGTGTGAATATCACCTGGTCGATAAAGTGATCGAGCGAATGCCGAATCTGGGAACACCTTCCCGCGCGGAGTGAGCGGGGGAGCGGGGTCAGGATTCAGGGGTTCAGGAAGTCTTGTATTACTCCCTCTCCTCGGTACTCGTGGTAACTCCACGTGAATTCAGGGAGAGGGTTGGGGTGAGGGGCTTGCGGTGGAAACGCCACTGCACTCCGCGCTTTTGAAGAGCGCATGGGTTTGGCGGGCTGGCCGCTCGGAATCGAGCGGAAAGCGGCCGCTGATGATGCACAATTCCCATCGCCGGATTTTGATTTGCGACGAGCGCCGAAACTTTGGCGAGCGGCGAAAGTAGTCAAACACTTCGTCGGAGCCATAGTACATGGTCACGTCGAAGTGATCGAAGCGAAATTCTTTCTGAAGGTCGGCCACTGAGATTTCGTGGTACGACGACGGATGGTTCTTCCTCGCCGTTAGCCAATCCGCCACGTATTTGCTGGTGTACGCAGCGAGGACAAACAGCGACACCAAGAGTGCAGCGCGAATGGCGGATTGGCGGAGTGCGCGCTGCATATTGAAGACTCGCTACCTTCAACTTCGCCGATTCAATTAGCTGATTCGGTCTAACGCCACGCGTAAGAACTTGAGAAACGTCCGACCGCGCGGTTCGAGCAACAATTGAGCGGGCACGAAGGACCAGCGAAGCGGTGTATGCAACGTTCCTCCGGCATCTTCCCAGGGATACTCGCAATTGTCCGGTCGTTGTCCATCCCGCTGAATTGCCGGGTTCAGCAGTTCGATTTCGCGCGCAAGATGGCGCACAACGCGCAGGACGTCTTTCATCCCTTTCGACTTCAATTGAAATTCGACCATCACTTGCCGGATAATTATGGGCAACGGTTTTTCGATGTAACCGTGGCTGGTCTGCAAGGAATGGGGATCAGCGCCGCTGTCGATCAAGTGCGACTTACACAGCTTCTCGCAGCACATTTGTAAAAAGAGAAGCTTGTGACACTCGGGAATGTCGCTGACCTGTTGGAGCGCTTCCCAAGATGAGAAATCCGCCTGTGCCTGGCGTGCGAAGGCCAACGACCATTCGGCAGGGGAACTCATGGATGAGCGCCATTCTCGCCGCGCGGAATTAGCTCGCGGACGATCCAACCCTGCGGCAGCTTCAGTTCGTTGTTCTGAATGCTGCTCAGTTCCTCGGGCGTGATTTCGACAATCACTGAAGGAAACGGAATGCCTGCCGCGGCGCTGGGTCCGAAATACAGCGGGACGACGCCACTGGCAATCGTATCTTGATTGACTTCGAGCAGTCCAACGGGACGAGGCCGGGCTGGATCCGCACTCCCATTCACGTCCATTCGGA
>JAYTUF010000812.1:0-3802 GCA_043744755.1 Anatilimnocola sp. | reverse complement strand
GCGACGAGCTGTCGGTCAAGATCTTTCCGGTGAAGATTGTGGCCGATCAAGTCCACCTGCTGTTGCCGCCGGAAGATCAACTCAACGCGCTGCTGGCGACTGAATTGCATTGCGTGACGGCGTGTGAAACGGCGCACCTGTGTACCACCAACTCGTCAATATCCGAGGCGACGTTAGTGGCGACTTAAAATTGAGAACAAAACAACTTCCGCTCACGCGACCACTGGGTTTATCCCAGTGGGGCGCTCACTGGGCAGCTACCACCAAATCACACGAATTACCGGCGACCATCGGCTTTGTGCCGATGGGGCCTTCACTGATCGGCTCGGTAGCTGCTCAGTGAGCGCTCCACGGGGGCAAGCCCCGTGGTCGCGTAGGGATTGGATGCGCTTCGAATGTAGCTGGCCAGTGATCGCCCCGCCGGCACAAGGCCGGCGGTCGCGGTGCGTGATCCTTAATGCTGGACCCCGAACTTCGATCCGTTAGTTTCACTGAAATAGAAAGCCCCCATGACGACGACATCCGCTCCGCTCCCCGATACCAGTTCCCGCAATCGAGTCCTCTGGCTTTCCACACTGGCGTTCACGTTGCTGTTTGCCGTCTGGCTCATGCTGGGTGTGCTCGGCTTGAAAATCAAAGGCGATGCAGCGCTAATGCTCGGTGAGTCGGCAGCGACGATGAGCCCCGCCGAAATCAAAGCCGCCGTCGAATCCCGCTTCGAATGGTTGTTGGCGATTTCGATCCTGGCCGGTGCTCTTCCCCGTTTGGCCTTCGGCATTTGGGCCGATCAAGTCGGCGGCCGCAACCTGCTGATCGCGCTGTTGGTGGGGTGCGCCTTGCCCACCGCAGCGCTCGGGTACGCCACGACCTATCCTCAGTTGCTCGTTTGCGCCGCCCTGTTTGGCTTGGCGGGAAATGCGTTTTCCGTCGGCATTGCCTGGAACTCCGCCTGGTTTCCTCCCGCAACGAAAGGAACGGCGCTGGGAGTGTTCGGTGCGGGAAACGTGGGGGCGGCGGGCACCAAACTGCTCGTGGTTCTCATCCCCGGCATCCTCACGCTAGTCCCGGCCACAGGCTACCTGGCGGGTTGGATTCCCGGCGGCTGGCGCATCATTCCGCTGTTGTATGCCGCGCTGCTCATCTTGATGGCGGCAACAATTTTCTGGCTCTGTCCGGCCAAAGATCCCAAGCCAGCCCAAGGGCGATCCTTGCGGGACCTGCTGACCCCGCTGAAGTACATCCAGGTCTGGCGCTTCAGCTTGTACTATGTCGTCGTCTTCGGTGCCTATGTGGCATTGTCGGCATGGTTGCCGAATTATTACATCAACACCTATCAAGTCAGCCTGCCGACCGCGGCGCTGCTGACCGCACTCTTCATATTCCCCGCCAGTCTGTTGCGGCCGCTGGGCGGTTGGCTCTCCGACTTGTACGGACCGCGAACTGTTACCTACTCGGTTTTCGCCGGCATGACGCTCGCCACCATTCCGCTCTGCTTGCCAAATAGCGTGCTACCCCTGAGCGTGACCGGCTTCGCGGTGTTGACGGTTCTGGTGGCCGTCGGCATGGGAATCGGCAAAGCCAGCGTCTTCAAGTACATCCCCAACTACTATCCCCAGGATGTCGGCGCCGTCGGGGGACTCGTGGGAATGCTCGGCGCGCTCGGCGGCTTCTTGTTGCCCAAGGCCTTTGGCTGGCTGGGACGCGAAACAGGCTTCCCGCAGGCCGCGTTCCTCGCCCTGTTGGCCTTGACCGTGGTCAGCTTCGTCTGGCTCCAACTCGCGATTCGCGCGATCCGCGCCAGCGAATTGAGCGCCGCCCGACTGGCACCAGTTAGGGATCTTACGCCGGTGTCCGTGCCCGGGATGACGTCCGCGGAAAACTGACGCTGAGAACAGGGCTGATTGCTCTCGCTCCCCGACCTGGCTGTGATCTTCTATTGCATCAAACGAATGCAGCCATGCGGCGATACGGAAATACCGAGAGCAAGTCGTCTTGCAAGCGGGCCGCATCCGCGTGACGTTCACTGCTCATCAGCGGCAACAGCGTATCCAACGTGTCCGACCGTTCGAGGACTTTGCAGTTGGGGGGCGGGGTCTGGAAGGCTGAGAAGTAATCGAGGTATTTGAACTGCGGCATGCCGACCGTGTCTTCTTTGCCGGTATTGAAGCGCAGCCAGCAGTTGGGAATGGCGAGGGCGTCGGCCACGATCAGGCCGTGTAACGAAGAGGCGGCGATATATTCACAGCTATCGGCTCGATCCAGCGTGTCTTGAATGCCGCCGCAGGGATCGATTAAGACGATGTCCGGCGAGGAATTCAGCAGGGCGTGCAGCTTCGGGTTTTTGAATTCGCTCCAATGGGGCCAGATGCCCAGCTTGTGCCTCATTCGGCCGCCTGGGCGATGGAGGTGGCCACACAAGAGACCCGGGTCGCCGGTGACCGCATTGAGGACGCCGACTTCGCCCAAGCGGGAGAGGGTCAATTCGCCGCGGACGCCGACTATGTTGGCCCGCGGAAAGGAAATTGGTCCCTTGCCAAACATTCGTCCTGGCCCCCACAGCGTTCCACGGTATCTAAGCCATGAATCGGCTGGCCAGAACCAGGGTTCGAGGACGCTGCCCCTGGCCAGCAGATCGCTTTTTTCAATGGGCGAATACTCGACGCTTTGTCCCGATAGCGCTTTCACCAGCGCGGGCGCTAACTTGTCACCAAAGTTGCCGGATCCGCCGCCGCCTTGCCACCAATACATGCGAATCATTGATTTTCTCCGCCGATTCCGTTCCTGGCTTGCTCGCGGGACGTCGTCGCGGACTTAATTTCTCGGAAATCGCCGTGACAGACGCGCTTGCCTCGACTACGTTACCCTTGTATTAGTCGCGATTCACGAAACGAACCGGGCGATGAAATTCGCAACAGCGGAATTCCGTAGCTCAGGGCGAAATGGGCAATTTGACAATGATGGCTACCTAGCCTACCACTTTTAACGTTTTCAAGACGGGGCAGCGTCTCATGGGAAACGAACTTCCAAGCAATTGCGAATCGTCCGACGACGATCACGATCTGGAGTTTGCGGCATTGATCGAACAGGTGCGCGCGGGATCGCAAGATGCCGCCTGGGACCTTGTCAAAACGTATGGCCGGGATGTGCAGCGGTTTGTCCGCCGCTCCCTGCACCAGCGCATGCGCTCGAAATTTGATTCGTTGGATTTTGTGCAGATTGTCTGGGGATCGTTCTTCCGCGCCCCGGAACGCCTGCACGGAATGGCGAAGTCCGATCAACTAATCGCCTATTTGGCCACCCTGGCCAAGCACAAGGTTATCGGCGAAGTTCGCCGCCGGCTGCAAACCGCTAAATATGACTTGCGTCGGGAGGCCGGCGGGGGCAAAACAGGTCATTGCTTCGAAGAAAAACTCTCCCCATCGCCAACTCCCAGCTCCGTGGCCATCGCCAAAGAACGCTGGGAACAACTGTTGGCCGGTGAACCAGAGGGAGTGCGGCGAATTGTGGAACTGCGATTGCAAGGCACCAAATTTGATGAAATTGCCAGCGATCTGCAGATCCACGAGCGCACGGCCCGCAAGACCATCGAGCGCCTCTTGAAGTTGGCTTCCTGATTCGGAGCCAGAACCATGGCAATGATTCACAACGACCTCTCCACCAGTAACCTGCGCACGACGGTTGACGAGATCTTGGACCGCTGGCGGGCCGGCGATCTACAGCCGAACGCTGCCAGTGTGATGGCTGATTTTCCCGAGTTACTGCAACATCATTCCCTCGCGATCGACGTGGCCTATGAGGAATA
>JAYTUF010000811.1:0-15084 GCA_043744755.1 Anatilimnocola sp. | reverse complement strand
CTTTCCGATAAATTCAAAATGGGCGTCGATTTCGCCGCGCTGACGGCGAATAACAGCGTCCGGCTAGTCTCGGGCAGTCCGCTCGCGAACCTGGCAGCCATCGATGTGACCAAGGGGGGCCTGAAATTTGGCTATCTCGATGCGAATCTCGCATTGTTCATTAATGCCCTCGAGACCTTCGGTGACACCAACGTCATTGCTTCGCCGCGGCTGATGTGCCTCAACAAACAACGGGCTCAGATTCAAATTGGCGAGCAACTGGGATATGTCAGCACCACCGTCACCGAAAATTCATCGACACAAACCGTCAATTTTCTCGATGTCGGCACTTTGCTGCGGCTGCGGCCCTTCATCAGCAACGACGGCTTGATCCGCATGGAAGTACACCCGGAACTCTCGACGGGTTCGGTTACGGTGCAACAAGGTCTGACGCTCCCGAACAAGTCACTGACGCAGGTCACGACCAACGTGATGTGCAGCGATGGTTGCACGGTAGTGATCGGCGGGCTGATTCGCGAGGACCTGCAAACCACAACCAATCAAATTCCGCTGCTCGGCAGCTTGCCGTTTGTGGGCGTCGCGTTTCGGCAGAAGCTTGAGAGCATCGACCGGACCGAGATCATTGTACTGATCACGCCGCGGATCATCTCGGAACCGATGATGTGCCAGGAAGGGAAGAAGCTGGGAAATGAATTTACGCAACGGCAGAGCATTTACTTCGACAAGATGAGCCCCATTGGCCGCCGCAACTATGGCAATCATTGGCAGCGCAAGGCGCGGGCCGCATACAACGCGCAGGACTATGACCTGGCGATTCGGCAGGTCAATCTGGCGATTCATTTCGATCCGCTCAATCGCGATGCGATCAATCTGCGTAACGACATCGTGGCCGCTGGCGGCTTCCAGGACGAGAGCATTCACGATTATCTGAAAGTGGGCCTGCGTCCTTGGGAACGCCGCTATGGCGACTACTCGAATCAAGGGGTGCAGTGGCAGAGGCCCGAGGGCTTTAGCGATGAAGGTGGCATGCGATCGCTGTCCGATCCAGGAGAACCGGGACAACTAAAAACGCTGGAGCGAATGCGGCCGGATGTGATCATCGCCGATCCCCTGGAACAGGCGACACGGCTGCCGTAAGAAACACAACTTTCATGACTTCCTGATTTGGATTAGTGGCTTGTTTCACGCGACCGCTGGGCTTGTCCCAGCGGGGCGATCACTGGCCGGCTACTTGATCACAACACATGACGGCGACCATCGGCCTTGTGCCGGTGGGGCCATCACTGACGAGCTATGTAGCCGACCAGTGATCGCTCCACGGGGATAAACCCCGTGGTCGCGGAGTGCGATATGTTTTATTGGTAGCTGATCAGTGAGCGCCCCGCCGGCACAAGCCCAGCGGTCGCGAGGAAACTGCAAATCGGAAGGTTTGTTTAACGATGTTAGACGGAATACGATCATGAAGTTGCTTTCTACTTTTCAAAATCTGCTCTTGGCGTACGCCGTCGTTGGGTGTGGCGGCTGCGCGAGCCTGGTGCCGCAGCAGAATCGCAAAGAGCTTGCCTCGCAGCAGCCCCCGCAGACCTTCACCCAGCGGAAGCAAGAAGCCGTCCTGAAGTTCGAGCAACAGCGCGACGCAGCTCAAGTGCAAGCCGCGATCAATTGCTGGGAGCGGGGTGAGATCCAGAACAGCCAGGCGATGCTCACCGCCATCGTGCAGCGCACGCCCGGCAATGTGAATGCGCGCTTGCGATTGGCTGAAGTGTTGACCGCCCAGCATGAATCATCCGCGGCGGAGGCCCAACTGCGAGAGTGTCTTGCGCTGCAGCCGGCTTCAGCCGAAGCGCTTCACGCGCTGGGCCTCTTGCTCAGCAACTGGCCCGGCCGGGAACAGGAAGCGCACGGCTATCTGCAGCGCGCGAGCGAACTCGAACCCGATAATGTCGCGTTTATTGCCGAGTAATGCCCATGGGGGAAGTATCGAACTTGCCGGCACTTTGAAGTCAGGGCTTGCGGCTGTACTTGATCAGCACCGCTACCATGCCGATCACTCCAAATACGAGAACCACTGCGACGCACCCTAGGCTTAACAGATTGAGAAGGCCGATTTTCTCGATGAGCCACATGGTTTTGTTTCGCCTTCTTCCTGTCCGCTGGTTGTTCGTCGCCGCTGGCCCAACTTCGCCTCTTCCGGCCTGGGTCATCATATCCAAATCCAGCATGACAACCACACAAGCCTCCGTTGGAAACTTGCCCCATGGCGTGGATGCCGAGTAGACTAAGACTCCTGCCGACTTAGATCCCGCCCAGGCTGGAGTACACGCCATGCGAAGCCTCATCGCTGCTTGTTTGCTATTTTGCCCCGCGCTGCTGCAGGCCCAGACGGCCTATCCGATGCTGATGAGCATCAAGCCCGTGGCCGCGACGGTCAGTCAATCGTCGGAGCATACGATTATTTCGCGGTACACCATGTTCGGCGCTTACGAAATTCTCGTCAGCGGCCAGGGTGTGACCGGCGAAGTGCTGCCGATGACCATGACGCCGGAAGAGGCCGCGAAGAAACCGCTGGAGCAACTCAAGGTGCGGTTTCACGTCGCCGCCGATGCGCTGCCGGGCGTGCGCGACGTGCGGGTGGTGATGCCGGTCGGTGTGAGCACCGTTGGTCAGTTGGTGATCGGCACTGGTCCGGTGACTTCAGAAAGTTCCGCCAACGACAGTCTCGACAAGGCAACTGTCGTGCAAATACCTGCCACCATTTGCGGCTGCGTTGAGAAGGCCGAGGATGTTGATTTCTACAAGTTCCAGGCCACTGCGGGCCAGGCACTTACGTTTCATGTCCTCGCGGGCAGATTGCAAGACAAAATTCACGACCTGCAATTGCATTGCGACCCGATTCTCATCCTCCGCAATGCCACGGGCGTGACGATTGCCGCCAGTGACAATTACTTCCGGGCCGATCCGCTCCTGAGTCATCAGTTTGAGCAAGCGGGCGAGTACGCGCTGGAAATTCGCGATGTGCGCTATCAAGGGAATCAATACTGGGAATACGCGATTGAAGTCAGTTCGCAGCCATTCGTCGAGTGCGTCTTTCCGCTCGGTGTGTCGCGGGGCAAAGCGACTGAAGTGCAAGCGGCTGGCTTTCTGCTCCCCGCGAAGCCACTGTCGATCAACATCGATCAGGGTGCCAGGCTCGGTGAACAATGGCTGACTATAAACACCGGTGAACAACGAACGACGCCCTTCTCCGTAGAAGCCACCGATTTGCCGCTCAGCCTCGAAGCGGCAGCAGACAATAACAAGCCCGAGCAAGCGCAGCCGATTTCCATTCCCGGCGGTTTGAACGCCCGCTTGGAAACCGAAGGCGATGTTGATTATTTCTCTTTCGAAGCAAAGAAGGGAGAAGCCTACTCGCTGGAGATCATCGCCCGCCGCAGAAATAGTGCGATCGATTCGCACCTGCGATTGCTCAACGAGAAGGGCGTTCAGTTGCAGTTGAGCGATGATCTGAAAATCGGCAAGCGAAACTATTCCGATTCCTGGCTTGAGAACTGGGTCGTGCCCGCCGACGGCAAGTACTTCATCGAGATTCGCGATGTCCATCTGCGGGGTGGCGAGCGGTTCCCTTATTTTCTGCAGGTCACACGCTGTCTGCCTTATTTCGAGTTATATCTCGATACGGACAAGACGCAGATTCCGCTCGGCTCGCACGGCGTGATCTTCTGCCGCGTGGAACGAAAGTGCGGTTTCACCGGCCCGGTCGATTTGGCCATCGAAGGGTTGCCGCCGGGAGTCACCGCTACGTGCGGCCGCATCCAGGGAGGCAAAGCCGTTGATGGCGTGATTGTGCTCTCCGCCGATCACGATGCGCAGCTCGGCTGCGATTTGCTGAAAGTGAGGGGCACGGCAGTTCACGAAGCGGCGGATGGAACCAAGCTGGAACTGACTGCTATTGCGCTCCCCTATCAAGAAACGTATCAGCCGGGCGGCGGTCGCGGGCATTGGCCCGTCGAAACGCACATCGCTGCCGTAACCGATTATGGCGATCTCCGCGGCGTCGCGGTCAGCCACACGGAGATTCGCTTGAAACAGGGTGAGTCTCAGAAGATTGAAGTGACCATCGACCGCAGCCCGGAGTTCAAGACGAACGTCACGCTCGACATGCTCTATCGCCACCTGGCCAGCAACTTCGGCGACTCATTGCCGCAGGGTGTGACGCTGGACGACAAGCAGGCCAAGACTTTGCTGGCAGGGAGCGACACGAAAGGCTTCGTCACCATCAAAGCCGCCGCCGACGCACCGCCGGTGGAGAATCACATCAGCGTGGTAATGGCCCACGTCTCGCTGAACTTCGTGATGAAGACCACCTATTGCAGCCCGCCGATCAGGATCAGCGTGGAGAAGAAGTAGCTCCACGGTTCGCGCTGGTAAGACTTATCGATTGCACCGTTGCCAGCGTAGCGGTCGCGCCGATTGTGCAGCGATGCGTGGCCCGGTTTGACTCTGAAGCGTCAGCGGGCCGATGAAATCAGCGTTAGACTCACCAAAAAGCGCCGGTCCGTGGCTTGCCAGCGTCGCAAGGCCCCGGACCCGGCGACAAGTCATAGGCTTCGCGCCAAACACGCTGCCTGCTGTTACGGAGGATGCTGCCATGCGCCGTTTGATCCTGGCCAGTTCGCTTGGTTTGGCACTTGTTGCCAGCGGCAGCAGTCTGTTCGCCCCGAAGTCTTCGGCGGGCTGGAACACTTTCTGGGGCCAGGTGCATACCGACTTTCACCGCAACAACGCCTGGCCGGAACCATTCCAAACGGCCGATCGCGCGGCCGCCCGCGAGCCGTTTTGCATCATGGTCAACAATGGCTGGAAGATGCAGAACACCATCGGCACGTTTCTGTTCAACGCCGAAACGCAGGAGTTGAACCGCGCCGGCGAGTTGAAGGTGAAGTGGGTCGTCACGCAGTCGCCCATCCATCGCCGGGCGGTGTTTGTGCTGGTGGGTGATTCGCCGGAAGATACGCAGCGGCGGGTGCAATCGGTGCAGGGTTACATTTCGCGGCTGTTTCCCGAAGGGAATCTGCCGCCGGTGATGATCACGCACACCGAACCCGAAGGTGGTTCGGGCGAGTATTTCGACACGTTGAATCGCGCCATCCAGCAATCGATTCCAGCGCCGCGCTTGCCGGCCGCTCAAGGCAGCAGCAGTGCAAGCGGTGCCGGCGGAAGCTAACTGACCGGGGACACGAGTTCACCGGCAAAAAGCCCCGCAATCATTGTGGGGCTTGACTTGCTGGTTGCGTGGATCCGGTCTGGCGATCAAAACGTATATTCCGCACCAAAGCTGATCCCTTGCAGCCAGAAGTCGGTGTTGCGGAAGGCAAACTCCGGCACAGCAGGTCCCGCGAGCGGATTGCTGAGGTTGACGCGTGTATCGATTTGATCGCCGGCCCAGGCCACGTCGTTCCAATACAGGAACGAGTAACCCATGGTGAACATCCAGCGGTCCACCTGATAGCCGAGCGTGAGGTTCAATTCGGGAACAAAGGTGAACACGTCTTGCTGAAACGTGCCGCTGTTCGTCGCTCGGGCCAGTAAGCCCACGGGCGCTTGCGAGGGCGGCCCCACGTTCGGCGTGACAACCGTGTTGCCGTCGATAATCACGGTTTGGCGTTGATTGCCGAAACCGCATTTGCCGAGCATTTCCAACTTCCACGGCCCGCGATAGATGTCGGCCGCCAGCCCCACGACGCCGCCGTGGAACTCATTTTTCGTGCGGAACGAGTCACGCAAGGTAATTTGCGTATTCGGCGGAAAGATGCCCCGCGGATCAACGATGACGAGTTCAGAATTTTGGATTAACAGGCTGTCGTCCAACCGGTTGAATTGATATCCGGCCAGAAAATCGAGTTGCCAGTTGTCGTCGGCCGCCCAGATATTCCTGACGAAGACTTCAGCGCCGAGCATACTCGACCGCGATTCGACATCGATTACGCCATTCGTCGAAAGGCCGGGAAAGGCGACGAGGAACGCGTCTTGTTGATTAAGCAACGCATTAAAGAATGGCCGAGCCAGAATCGGCGAGCCGGCGGCCGATTCAGCGTGAAAGGTCTCCGTACTATCGCCCAGGCCGTAAAACCGGCCCACCGCCATCCAGCAGCCGTCGCGATCGAGCAACCGGCTGACCGTTAACCGGGCGCCGCTGCGCCAGTCGGTGCCGACGTCTTCATCGCCAAACAATACGGTGGCGCCAGGCAACACACCAGCGGCCGCTTGAGGCGTGCCATCGGGACTTGTGGTGACGAGCGGCGGCAGCGACCGGCCGCGGCCCCACCACATCAAATACTCAATGCGGGCGAAGTTTCGTGTGGGACTGCATTGGTCGCATACGTCGCCGCAACCAGACTGCAGTTGGCAGTCGTTGCAAACCTGTGTTGCACAGCTGCTGGAGCCCGCCAGCGATGGCGCTGAGCCCCGCGGCTCATCAACGAATGGAACAGCCGTTGGCGTGGGCGGTGGATTGTCGTTCAGCAAGCCGGGCGCGGGAGGGGGTGCTTCCGCCTGCGCGTAATAGGCAGCGTTCTGATTCTCGGAAGCGTCCGTCGCTTTCACCGCAGTTTGCTTTTTCTTCGTCGCCGGGACAGTCGCGGACTTCGGCTCGGCGGCTGGAACCGTGGCGCCGCTGGTCGGCGCGGGCACAATGGCCTTCCAGGTGCGCGGACCGTAACCCTGGGCCAGAGCCTGCTGGACCAACAGAGCCGAGAATACGAGCGATGCCGAGATTTGCCAGATGCGTTTCATGTCCGCGTTCTCCCTGCCTGCGTGGAACCTAATTATGCCGAATGGTTCAACTTTGCTGCGCTTAGCGATTGTTCCGTGTCTATCAACAGATTCGGCTTTACCGGCTGTATCGAATAATCCAGTCGCACCGATTCCGGTCATAGAAGCTGGGCAAACTTTTCCAGCTAGCGGCCGACTGCCGGCGGTTCGTTCGCCAGCGTCAACATCCATTGCTTTGACGTAGATTCTTAAGGCGTAAGGAATTAGCTGGGAGCGACTCCGTTGATCCTGTTTGTGCTGAGCATTGCGTTGATGAACTTTGGCCTGGGCTATGCCCTGGCCGTGGTGTGCTCCGCTGCGCCGCTCGACCTGCCCATGTTGATACGGCGGATGTGGCGAAAGTTGCGCAGTCCCTCTGCGACCGTGGTGGATGACCCACTGGTAATCGAAGATGCGGGGACCACTCTCGCGACCCTGGCCGATCTGCCCCCAGCTTGGCTCGATCAACTGACCGCCGCAAGTTTGAAGCCCGCCTCGTTCGTCGAGGGTCTGCTGCTCAAGCTGTGGATCGAAATGACGCCTTACCGCGAGCAACTGCTGACGGCCGAAGTTCGGGGCCGGCTCGCGCTCAGCCGCTTGGATCAACCGTCTGAGGCACAGTTGTTGGGCGATGTGCGCGTGTTGCAATCAATGTGGGTCGAGTATTTGCAGTCGATCAATCAGTGCCTGCAATCGAAGTTGGAACATTTGGGTGATGATGCCGCCGTCGGTGGGCAATTGGACCTGCTACTCTCTCAGCAACTAACCGCGCTCAATCGGATTGCCACCGAACAGGATCAGATTGCCGTCGACAAGGAACCGGAACAGGCGACGCGCAAGCTGCTCGCGCTACTTGCCTCATCGATTGACCTGCTGCATCGCCAGCGCGATCGCGTGCAGATCTTGCTCGCGCAGCAACTTCGCGGCCGCAGTGAGCTTTATCAATCGGGTCAGCCGCTATATCTCGATCCGCTCACGGGACAGATCAGTCGGCTGGGGATCGAGAATCTCTTTGAACGCTGGTGGCACGACGATCCACAGCGCTTGCGCCTCGTGAGCTGTGCCCTCGTCGATGTCGATCGATTTTCCCGCTTGAACGATCGGCTGGGACATCGTGCGGGCGATCGCTTGCTGCATGCAATCTCGGCTTTGGTGGGCGATGGCATTCGCACCGACCGCGGCTTCGACCGTCTGGCAAGATTTTCCGGGCAACAGTTTTTGCTGTTCTTCGGCGACACCGGGCCGCGAAATGCAGTAAGTGCGGTGGAGCGAATCCGTCAATCGCTGGAAGCGGTGACGCTCGACTACGAAGGGAACGAGCTCGATGTTGCCATTAGCGCCGGAGTGACCCTCGTGCTCCGTGAAGACACCATTGAAACATTCTTTGCCCGGCTACAACTCGCGCTGCTCGATGCCAAGAAGCAAGGCCGCAACCGCACGGCCATTGATGATAGCGAAGGACCGGAGACGATCTTCAAACCGCAGCGTTACTCCGCCCGCGCGAAGCGCGTGCGGATTGAGGCGGCATAAAGATTTCGTGCCTATTTCGTCCGCTTTGCGGCAACAACCCGCTTGTGCCCCGCCAGGTCCTTGATGATCGTCGCTGGCTCGTAATGGCCATCCGCGGCCAACAGCGCGGCGACCTGGTCGGCAATCATCGGGCTAACTTCGAGCGCGAGCAGGCCACCCGGAATCAAATGCGACGCTGCCTGCGGAATTAGCCGGGCGATGATTTCCGTGCCCGTCGCTCCGGCAACCAGCGCCGTGGCTGGTTCAAACTCGCGGACACTCTTATCGAGTTGCTCGAACTCAGCCTGACTGACGTACGGCAGATTCGCCGCGATGGCGGTGAACTTTGTATCGGGCGCGGCCTTGTTCAGCAAATCGCCAACGACAATCGTAACGCGATCCGCAACACCGAGATCTTTCGCATTCTGGCGCGCGACCTCGGCAGCGGCGGCGCTCGCATCGATGGCGACGACCTGACATTGCGGCGACCGTTTGGCCACGGTAATCGCAATTGCGCCACTACCAGTGCCGACATCGGCAATCCGCAGCGGAGTGCCACCGGGCGCTGATTTCAACGCATCCAGTACGGCAATTACCAGATGCTCGGTCTCCGGACGAGGAATGAGCGTGTCGCGCGTGACCGTGAAGTTCAGCGAGTAAAACTCCTTACTGCCGACGATGTAAGCGACCGGCATCCCCGAGACTCGTTGCTTGACGAACTCCCGGAACTTTGCCCGCTGCTCGTCGCTGACGATCTCGTCGAAGCGCGTATAGAGTTGAATCCGTTGGCAATTGAGGGCAAAGCACAGCAGAACCTCCGCTTCGAGCCGCGGCTGTTCGAGTTCCTGCTTCTTGAAATAGTCGGCCGTCCACGTCAGCAGCCGATTGATCGTCCAGGTTTCGGCAGTGCTCATCCGTGCCTCGTCTTTTGAATTGCAGCCCCTGAATTGCAGCCCCTGAATTGCAGCCCCGCGAGAAACTTTAATCAACCACGCCCATCGCGCTGCGGAGGGCATTGCGGTCGTACTCAATCAGCGCATCGGTCACGGGCTGCAGTTCGCCGTTGATGATCTGATCGAGCTTGTAGAGCGTCAGGCCGATGCGATGATCGGTCAGGCGATTCTCGGGGAAGTTGTACGTGCGAATTCGTTCGCTCCGATCGCCGCTGCCGACGAGCGTCTTACGTTCCGCCGCCCGCTTGGCGTGGTCGCGCTGCTGATAGAAGTCATACAGGCGGCTTTTCAGAATCCGTAGCGCCTTGGCGAGGTTCTTGTGCTGGCTCTTCTCATCTTGCATCGAAACGACGATGTTCGTTTCGTAGTGCGTCAGGCGGATGGCTGATTCAGTTTTATTCACGTGCTGCCCGCCGGGGCCGCTCGAACAGAACTTATCCACGCGATAGTCATCCGGATATTTCAGATCAATCTCGACATCTTCCACTTCCGGCAGCACGGCAACCGTAGCCGCCGAGGTATGAACGCGCCCCTTGGCTTCGGTTTCCGGCACGCGCTGCACCCGATGGCCGCCAGATTCGTATTGCAGTTCGCGGTAACAACCTTCGCCTTCAAAGGTGAGGATGATTTCCTTGAAGCCGCCCATTTCCGTGGACTGGGACTCCATGATCTCCATCTTCCAGCGCTTCTTTTCCGCGTGCCGTTTGTACATCTGAAACAGGTCATGCGCGAACAAGGCCCCTTCGTCGCCGCCGACGCCGGCGCGAATTTCCATCACGCAGCGAAAGCGGTTGGCTTCCTCGCCGCCGATGCTCATATCGAGCATCTCCGCCCACAAGGCTTCGCGTTTCTCGCGGACAGTGGGGAGTTCCATCTCGGCCAGTTCCCGCTCTTCTGCGCTGGGGCTGGTCTGCATTTTCTTCAGCTCTTCAATCTCGCTGACGAGCTGCTTGAAGCGGCGATACTTGCTCGCGACCTTGGCCAGCGAACCGTGCTCGCGGGCGACCTGGGCCAGCTTTGCTCCCTGAGAGAGAACCTCCGGGTCGGACATTTGCCGTTCGAGTTCTTCAAAACGGATTAACTTCTTTTCCAGATCATCGCGCATGATTGCCACCTACTTCAGAAAGAAAGCAGGGCCAGAAAGAATCGCGACAATGAACTGCCGCGAGGCCGGCGGAGAACGAAAACAAATCGTCGCCGGCATTCCCACTTCGCCCCGACCCACCTGACCGGCCGAATATCGGGCCAGTCTATCCATCGATCTCAATCCATCGATCACCACGGGCGGGGGCTGGTCGCTAAGCGTCTTCGGCGAGAGGCGTCTTTTTCTTCTTGGCGGGCTTTTGCAAGCTGGCATAAGTGCCGGCTTGGAACTTGTTTTGGAACTTCTCGATGCGGCCCGCCGTATCGAGAAACTTCAGCTTGCCGGTGTAAAACGGGTGGCAAGCGCCACAGATATCGATCTTCAGTTCCTTCTTGGTCGCCCGCGTTTTGAACGCGTTGCCGCAACTGCACAGAACCGAGCAGTCGAAGTAGTTGGGATGAATGCCGTCTTTCATGACTAAAAACCCTGCCTGAAATTCGGCGCACACTAGCCTGGCACGCCCACGAGCTCCCGCTGGATGCTTGCAGCGGAAACATCCCAATATATCGCTTTTTCGGCAGCAGACAAGTGCGGAAGGTTTACGTTTCGCGAACGTTGGCTGTGGTTTGCTGGCAAAAACCGCCCTATCCGCTGTTGGGCAGCCTCACTAGAATCGGACGAGGGAGACACTCTATCTTCTTCCAACCCAGTTTCGCTAACTTTCATCGCAACTGACTTGTTCCCATGACCTTACGTTACTGGACCGCCGGCGAATCTCACGGCAAGGCCTTGCTGGCTTTGGTCGACGGCTTTCCCGCGGGCGTCAAACTCGAAACGGCGATCATCGACCAGGAACTGCGTCGGCGGCAAGGTGGCTATGGCCGTGGCGGCAGGCAGCGGATTGAAACGGACACCGTCGATGTACTCTCGGGCATCTGGAAGGGCGAAACGCTCGGCAGCCCAATCGCTCTGCAAGTGGTCAACAAGGACTACAAACTCGAACGCCTGGGCGACTTGCAACGGCCCCGACCGGGGCACGGCGACCTGACCGGCTCGATCAAATACCTGGGATCAATCCGCGGCGTGCTCGAACGGGCCAGCGCGCGAGAGACCACCGTCCGTGTTGCCGCGGGGGCGCTCTGCCGGCAACTGCTGTCGGCGTTTCAAATTGAAGTCATTGGCTATGTTGTCGAGCTGGGCGGCATCAAGCTCGATCCACCGGAACTGCCACTCGCGGAACGCTTGCAGCGGCGCGACGCGAGCGAAGTCTATTCCTTGCTTCCCGAACGTGACGAAGAAGTGAAGCTGTTGATCGACGACACGGGCCGGGCGGGTGACACGCTGGGCGGCATCGTGGAAGTCCGCGTCGAAGGCTTGCCCTTCGGTTTGGGCACACATACTCAATGGGACTTGAAACTCGACGGCCGGATTGCGCAGGCCGTGATGGCAGTACAAGCGATCAAGGGTGTTGAGATTGGCCTGGGCTTTGAAGCCGCCCGGCGCAAGGGTTCGCAGGTGCATGACCCGATTGCCTTTGATCCAGCTCAGCGCGAGACACCCACGCTGGGCTTCAGCCGGCCGACGAACAATGCCGGCGGCCTGGAAGCAGGGATGACCAACGGCCAGCCGCTCGTCGTGCGCGCGGCCAAGAAGCCGATTAGTACGCTGGCGAATCCTCTGGGTTCGGTGAATCTGGTAACGAAGGAAGCGGAGAGCGCCCAGTACGAACGGAGCGACGTGTGCGCCGTTTCCGCCGCGAGCGTCATCGTCGAAAACGTCATCGCGTTTGAGATTGCCCGGGCGCTAGTCGAGAAATTTGGCAACGATAGTTTGGTGGAGATGCAAGCGCGGGTTGAATTGTTTAATAGGATGGCGCGGGAGCGATAGGGATCGTGAATTAATTGACTTTTCGGTTTGCCAGTTGCTCGCGACCGCCAGGAATGTTGAATTTATTTGAGGTAGCTCACCAGTGAGCGCCCCACGGGGACAAGCCCAGTGGTCGCGAGTTGAGTCGAACAAGGACGTTCGTCATGCACCGCTCCCGAGCACATTTCGCCTGTCGCGTCGGCTTTGTGCTCCTGTGCCTGTTGCCCACGGCAGCCGTCGCGGGCTGGATCGTGCAGCGATCGCTACCCGGCTATGCACTTTCTGCGAAGCAAGAATGGGAACAGGAACTTTCGCGGCAATTGGGTTTGAAGGTCACTTGCTCAGCCGTCGATTATTCGCGACCCAATACGGCCGAACTCTCAAATGTCTTGCTTACCGACCCCGAAACCGGTGCGGCCGTCGCCAGCGTCGCCACGCTCGAAGCGATTCGTGAATCTGATCGCTGGAAGCTGATCGGCTGGCAGGCGGTGATTGAATCGTCACAACTGCCGTTGCTCAAGGAGCAATTTGAACAGCAATGGCTGCGGAGATCCGTTTCCGAACAACTGGCCTGCGAAATCTGGTTTCGCGAAGTGACGCTTCGCGATGCCAACCGGGGTTTGACGCTCGTCGATGTTTCCGGCAACTGGCAATCCCCGGCTGAGGGGCCGAGATGCGAACTATCCTTTCGTCTGCCCGAAGCCGATCCGAAAGCGCCGCGGGGGCGATTGATCGTGGAGCGGAATCGGCAAACGACTCCTCCCACGACTCGTTGGCAACTTGAAACTGGTTCACTACCGCTCCCTTGTTCGCTTGTCTCTGGCGAATGGCTCAAGCTGAAACACTTGGGCGCTGGCGCTGAGTTTTCAGGTCAAGTGGAAATGGTTCAGTCCGGCGATCAAGCCGCCGGCAGACTGCGCGGCACGCTTACGAATCTCGATCTCGATGCGCTCGTCAGCGAACAGTTCGCGCATCAACTGAGCGGCGTCGCTGTCTGCAAAATTGAAGATGCCGTGCTGGAACAAAATCGGCTGCGACTGATCCGCGGCACGCTGCAAGCCCGCGATGGTTGGATCAGTCGTTCACTGCTGACCGCGGCGAGCGAACATCTGCAACTTGCCTGCCCGCCCGTCGAATCGCTGGCGAGCGGCACCGCGCCGGTCTCGTTTCGGCAACTCTCGCTGGGATTCGACCTGCGAGACGAAGGGCTGCAACTGACAGGCAGCGCCGACCCGCTCCGCACTGGCGTGCTGCTCGCCACGGCCGCGGGTTCTCTATTGGAAGCGCCGCCCCGCCATCGCGCGTCGGCGCTCGGTCTGCTCCGCACACTCGTGCCTGAGAATGAATGGCAAGTCCCCGCCGCCCGGCAAGCTCAATCGCTCGCCCGCTTCTTACCAGCACCGGAACTCACACCGACCGGTAAAACCGCCCGCGCACTTCCGCATGTGCCCACCACGCTGCGGCCTAGTCAGGATCCACAAGCTCCCGCGGTTCGGCAGCCTCAGTTGCGCTGAGCGGCGAGTTCTGGATTTCATCCTGTTCGGTGACAAACCTCGTGAGTTTTTCACCGGGCACGACCCGCAAACGCGGGAATGGCGCTAGGTGGCGGTGAAAAACGGGCGGGGTTTTTCAACTCGTTGTTTTCACCAAATCGCTAGTGATCCAGCATCGCCGCGTGCCCATCGACCAACTGCCCTTTGTCGAGCCGCTGCACATGCGTGGCCCGCTGCGCGGCGCGGGGGTCGTGCGTGACCATGATGATGGTCTTGTTCATCACGCTGCGGAGGACTTGCAGCAGGCTCAGGATTTCATCCGCGCTCTTGGCATCGAGATCTCCCGTGGGTTTGTCGGCGACGATCAGCGTGGGGTCGGTCACAATCGCGCGGGCAATGCCCACCCGCTGCTGTTGACCGCCCGAAAGTTGCCCCGGCCGATGATGCTGTCGATCCGTCAGGCCCACGAGTTCCAAAGCAGTCCGCACTTGTTGCCGCCGGGCGGCGCCACTGAGCGGCAATAGCAGCAGCGGCAGTTCGACATTTTCATAAGCCGTCAGCACGGGAAGCAGGTGATAGAACTGAAAGATGAAGCCAATGTGCCGCGTCCGCCAGCGAGCAAGCTGACTTTCGGAGAGCCGCGAGATGCAGTTGCCGCCTACCCAGACCTGCCCTTCGCTGGGCGTATCAAGGCCCGCGATCAAGTTCAACAGCGTCGTCTTGCCGGAACCGCTGGGGCCCATCAAGGCCAGAAAATCACCCGCATCCACATTCAAATTCAAACCATTGAGCACATCCACGCGCTCGCTGCCGCGCGTGAAATACTTATGCACCCCGCTGACACTGACAATCGACGGACCAGGCTTCATAAGGTGCTATTTCTTACCGCGATCTTCAATGCGATGAATTTGTCTCGAAATCAATTCTACTTGGGACTCTTCTCGATTGGAGCGCTGGGCTTGAGCACTTCCGTCGCCGCTTCGCCCTTCAAAAACGTCACCGTCACGCCCATTTCGGGCTTCAGATAAACGCCTTCTTCCTCCGCGGGGATCGAGAGTTTCACACGCACGGGGACGGCGCCTTTGGCGCGGTCCGCAATCGGCATCAAGCGACTGACGTAGCCTTCGTAGATCCGGTCGGGATATGCCAAGGCTCGCACTTTGCACTTCTGGCCCTTGAAGATCAACGAAATATCGCGCTCTTGGACATTGAGATCGACTTCGAGATCGGAGAGATCAGCCATGTCGCACAGACTGAAGCTACCGTTGAAGGCGATGGGGTTGACGATGTTTCCTTCCTCGGCATTCTTCTTCAGGATCGTGCCGCTGATCGGCGCGCGGATCACGCAATTGCTCAGCCGCCATTCGGC
>JAYTUF010000810.1:0-3811 GCA_043744755.1 Anatilimnocola sp. | reverse complement strand
ACAGCAACGGGCGGATGAAGCGCGCGCCGGAGACACAAACAGAGAAGTCGGAGATGCCAACCGGGTTGTTCGCGAAGGCCGAATGTTCAGGGATACTGACACTGGCAACACCGTTCACGTAAATGGCAACCGGGTAGTTATCACAGACACGAATGGGAAACAAGTGACTCAATTCAAGAATTCTCGATCCAATACTTTACAGCGAATAGAAGACGGCAAATGGGAGCCAATTCCAAATCAATGATTTATTTAACCTATGATGTTTGGAAGCGGTTACCTGCTGGTCGTCTTGCCCGGTATCGATGTTTTCAGGTAAGACCTGGAGGGGGGTTTTGCGTACAAAGCAAAGATTTTTTTGAAGTGGGATCGTTATCAGTCTCCAAGTTCTCCGAACATGAGCGCCAATTTTTGGAATTATTGTCTGAAGAAGCACCTGATTCCCGCAGTACAGTCTACGCAACTTTGGAGGAAGCAATCGCGAACCACGATGAGGAGTTTGCTAACTGACAGGGGGTTGGCTATGACGGCTGCGGGAATTTGAGCGCGATGCCGACCTGTGCATGGCGAATTGCTAAATTATTGCCCGTCAGATTGGGTTCGTTTGTTCAGTCTGGAAGGTTGATCCGATTATGGATTGAGGGAGATTGCTACGTATTCATTGAATCAATCACTTAGCAGTCATACGCTCAAGAATCCCGGCTATCGATAAAATCTATTGCCCCGATTGGGTTCGTTTTACTAATTCCGATAAGCATCCTTGCGAGGCTTCACAGTTTGAATGTGCAACGTGTCTGGATGCTCGAGTGCATACCGAACTCTAAAGTCTCCAACCCGTAACCGCTTGTCTGTCCCCTTCCCCTTTAGCGCCTTGACGCGGCCCGCACCTGTCTCGGCCAGGCGATGAATCGCCGTAAGGATGTTCATGGCGATGCGCTGAGGGATAGCGCGGATGTCGGCTTTAGCTTCGTCGGAAAATACGATCCGCTTCAATCCGCGAATTCCTTGTTGTTCCGAATCTGATCCATCGTGAAGCCAAGTTCGGCCACAACTTGTTCGAAGGGTGTGCCCTCGTTATGCTTGAACCACTCCTTGGAGCGTGCCACGGCCTGTTCCTCTTCCTCGCTGATTTCTTCATCTTCAATAGGCATGACCGCCGATGCACGGTCTACCGGATCAAGTATTAGAAACTCCAAAAAGCGCACGGCGGCGATCATGTGTTCGTCGGGAACACGCTCGATTAGATCGTGGGCCTGTTGCTTGTCGGCAATCATCGTAGGGACTCCATTGTTTGATTCGGAGCACGCTTGACAGGTGCGACACTATTCAGCATCAAATCCAGACTCTTGAGCACAGTAGTCTGGACATGGGCGGGTAGAGCCTCAATGCGTTCAAGCCGCTGCAAAACGCGTCGGCTCGACTTGCGGGCGGGCTTGGGGCCGCTGGTGGGTTGCAGCAGTTCGTCGGTGGAAACATCAAGAGCAGTGGTAAAGCGCAGAATCATATCAGCGTTGAGACGCAGCTTGCCGCGTTCGTAGTCGGAGACGAGCGTTTGCACCAAGCCGGTTCTTTCGGCAAGTTCGACCTGGGTAAATCCGCGTTCGCGACGGAGGCGAGCCAGCCGCTGGCCGGGCGTTTCATCGCTAGGGGGCAGAGGGGTAAGCTCCAGTTTGGAGAGTTTCGGCATGACGAAAGCCAGTTTCGCATGGCCAGATAAAAGTAGCGGCTCCATATACGGTATGCTACCGTATTCTGTAGCCAAGCGCTATACCGTCTTATGGCGCTTGACAAGTTTTTTCATGGAGGCCGTTTTATGGCACGTATTCCCGACAGTGAGCTAGAGCGGCTAAAGAAAGAAATTCCGATCGAGCGGTTGGTGATCGGGTTCGGTGTGGAACTGAAGCATCACGGGGTTGAACTGATCGGCCGGTGCCCGTTTCATGACGACAAGACACCTTCGTTGGTAGTTTCTCCGAAATCGAACTTGTGGCATTGTCTGGGGGCTTGCAATGTGGGTGGATCGACCATCGACTGGGTCATGAAGACGAAAGGCGTAAGCTTCCGTCACGCGGTTGAGCTTCTGAGAGCGGATCATTCTTCTTTAGCTGCTGGCGACGGCCACGTCGTCAAGAAGGGCACGACGGCGAAGCTCGACGCGCCGGTGAAAGCGGAGGCCGACGATCAAGAAGCCCTGCGCCAAGTGGTCGATTATTATCACGAGACATTGAAAGAATCGCCGGAAGCGTTGCGGTATCTGGAGTCGCGCGGACTTACGCACCCGGAGATGTTGGAGCGCTTTCAGATCGGCTTTGCCAATCGCACGCTGGGCTACCGGTTGCCGGATAAGAACCGCAAGGAGGGCGCGGAAGTGCGCGGGCGCTTGCAAAAACTGGGTATCATCCGCGAGTCGGGGCACGAGCACTTCATGGGCTCGGTCGTGTTTCCGGTGACCTCGCTCGAAGGCAAGGTGACGGAAATGTACGCACGCAAAATCACGGCGGGCTTGCGCGCGGGCACGCCGCTGCATACGTATCTGCCAGGGCCGCATCGCGGCGTGTGGAATGAAGAGGCGTTGGTCGCATCGAAGGAAATTATTCTGTGCGAATCGATCATTGATGCGTTGACGTTTTGGTGTGCTGGCTTTCGGAATGTGACGGCGGCTTACGGCGTGAATGGGTTTACTGAGGATCACAAAGCGGCGTTCGCCAGGCATGGAGTGAAGCAGGTGTGGATTGCCTACGACCGCGATGAAGCGGGTGACACGGCGGCCGAGCGGCTAAAAGAAGAACTCGCGGCGATGGGCATCGGCTCGCATCGAGTGCTGTTTCCCAAAGGCTGTGATGCGAATGCGTATGGCCTGACTGGGGAAAGCCTGGCCGTGCTGTTGAATAGTGCCGAGTGGTGGCAGAAAACGCCTGAACCAGCGCCAGTTATTCCTTTAGCCGCCGAGCCTTCGCTCACCATCAATGGTGATGAAATCACGTTGTGGCACGATGACCGGCGTTATCGCGTGCGCGGTCTGGGTAAGAATCTGTCGCATGATCTCATGAAAATCACGCTGCTGGTTTCACGGCAGGAAGAGTTTCACGTCGATACGCTGGACATGAATCAGGACCGGCAACGTGCGGCGTTTATCAAGCGTGCAGCCGAAGAACTTCATGTGAAGGAAGACGTGATCCGCAAGGACATTGGCCGCGTCTATCTGAAGCTGGAAGAACTGCGCGACGAGCAAGTGAAGAAGACATTGGAAGCGGCCAAGCCGGTCGTTCGCATGAGCGATGAAGACAACGCGGCGGCGCTCGAGTTCTTGAAGAATCCGAAGCTGCTCGATCGCATCCTGGAAGACTTCGAGCGCTGCGGTATCGTTGGCGAAGAGACGAATAAACTTGTTGGTTATCTGGCGGCGGTGAGCCGTCATCTGGAATCGCCGCTGGCCGTTGTGGTGCAATCTTCGAGCGCCGCCGGCAAGAGCTCGCTGATGGATGCGGTGCTTGCGTTCATCCCCGAAGAAGAACGCATTCAATATTCCGCGATGACCGGCCAGAGCCTTTACTACATGGGCGAAACGGATCTGAAGCACAAGGTGCTTGCCATCGTGGAAGAGGAGGGCGCATCGAAAGCATCGTATGCCTTAAAGCTGCTGCAGAGCGAGGGCGGGCTGTCGATTGCATCCACTGGCAAAGATCCGGCAACGGGTAAGCTGATCACGCATCAGTATCGCGTAGAAGGCCCGGTCATGATCTTTCTGACAACCACGGCCATCGACCTGGATGAAGAGTTGCTGAATCGCTGTCTGGTGCTGACGGTGAACGAA
>JAYTUF010000809.1:0-3814 GCA_043744755.1 Anatilimnocola sp. | reverse complement strand
TTGCAGCCGGACCTCATCCCTGAGATTACGCAGGCGTTGAAGAACATCTAGGCAACGTCACCCCTGTTACTAAAAAAGCATCATCGAGGAGTACCAATGGAGATCTTTGCCATTGTCCTTGTAGTGAATGCCGTGATTAGCCTCGGAATCGGAATATTCTCGTCCATAAAAGGTCTCGGATTCGCATACGGGTATTGGTTCAGCTTCTTCCTTGGACCTCTCATTGGGTGGTCTAAAGTCTCAGACGCAATTTGCACGGAATGTGCCAGCATTGCCAGCAATTTGACTATCTGTACTCATAACTTGTTGCTTCCGTTCGCAATCCGACAGGTTGCTAGCAATGCAGTAATATCAGTGCATCACGCTAACTTGGTTGCGATTGAGTTTTTAGACCGCCTTGGCGCGATCATCGTTGCGGGAACTAATCCTTCTCCTGCGGTCGGAAAGGAGATAGAAGTAGTTTTGCTCAATTCTGGGCAGGGGAAAAAATGCCCCTTTTGTGCTGAAGTCATCAAGACTGAAGCGATCAAGTGCAGGTTCTGCGGAGAAGCTATTTCAGCAGAGGATGGGGCACCGGAGGTTCCAGTATTAAGAGAACTTATGAAATTGACACCGGATGGTGTATCGCGATATCAAGTCAACGGAGTTCGGCAGGATGGAAGGGAAGTGACGAAGATAATTGAGGCAAGCGGTGAAAGAACGGCGGTGCTGAGGGCTAAAGAAGCGGGCATTTCACCGACGCGAATTACAAAACTGATCAGTACCGAGGACGAATGACTCAGCGAACGCAGGCCTCAAAAGAGGTCCATTCTTAGCCCAATGTTCGCATCCGAAAGACCGAAGCTAGACAATGTCCAAAGATTTCTCCAAACATCACTTCCGCACCCGTGCCATTCACGTTGGTCAGGAGCGCGATCCGCAGACGGGGGCGATTGTGCCGCCCATTCATGTGGCTTCGACGTTTGTGCAGCCGGGGGCCGGGGAGTGGGGGAAGTTTGATTATTCGCGAAGCGGCAATCCGACGCGGGCGGCGTTTGAAGCGACGCTGGCGAACTTGGAAGGGGGCGTCGGCGGACTCGCGTTCGCCAGCGGGATGGCCGCGACGCACTGCGCCACCATGCTGCTCGATAGCGGGGATCACATCCTGGCGGGGGGCGACATCTATGGCGGCACGTTTCGGCTGCTGCATAAGGTGATCAACCACTCTGGGATCACGGTGTCCCTCGCGCCGAGCACCAACCTGGCCGCGTTTGAGGCGGCGATCAAGCCAAACACGAAACTCGTCTGGATCGAGTCGCCCGGCAATCCGCTGATGTCGATCACTGACATTGCCGCCGTTGCGGAGATCGCCCATCGTCATGGGGCGCTGCTGGGCGTTGACAATACGTTCGCTACGCCGGTGCTCACACGTCCGCTCGAACTGGGCGCGGATATTGTGATGCACTCCGCGACCAAGTACATCGGCGGGCATAGCGACCTGCTCGGCGGCGCGCTGGTCGTGCGGGAAAAAGCACTCCGCGACCGGCTTTACTTTCTGCAGAATGCCACCGGTGCCGTGCTGGGGCCGTTTGAATGTTTTTTAGCGAGCCGCGGCCTGAAGACCATGGAACTGCGGGTGCGGGAGCAATCTCGCACAGCGCTGAAATTAGCGGAATGGTTGCAGCAGAATCCGCATGTCAGCCGGGTGCTCTATCCAGGCCTCGCCGATCATCCAGGCCATGCACTCGCCGCCCGGCAGATGGATGGCGCTTTCGGGGCCATGCTGACGTTCGAGGTCAATGGTGACTTTCTAAAGACGAAACGGATTTGCGAAAGTACCAAGCTGTTTCAGTTGGCGGTGAGTCTCGGCGCGGTAGAATCGCTCATCGAACAGCCGGCGTCGATGTCGCACGCCAGCTACGATCCGGCCGCCCGGGCCGCACATGGCATCACCGATGGCTTGATTCGGCTCTCGGTGGGGCTCGAAGCGTTCGAGGATTTGCGCGATGATTTAGATCAAGCACTGAGTGGATGATGTGGCGGATATCAAGTTGCCTTACCCGCGGAGCGGCGACAGAATGGATGCGATTAGTGCAGGTCGAGTGTCGCCCCTCCGGGGCTTTTGATAATTGATCGATCCGTTCCCAGGGCTAAACGCCCTGGGCTACTATCTTTCGCCCCTCCGGGGCTGGAAGAGGGAGCCAGCGATGCGGCAACTGATTGCGACGTTTTTCCTTGGAATACTCTCTCTTGTGATGGCGGTCGCTTCGGCCCAGGAAACACCAAAACCCGAGGCAGCACCGCTCACGAACCTCGGCACGCGCCAGGCCGGCATCGATTGGCCCATTTTTCTCGGCCCCACGCAGGACAGCAAATCGCCCGAGACGGGCATCATCACCAAGTGGACGGCCAAGCGGCCGCGGATTGTCTGGAGCAGGCCGCTCGGCACCAGCTACGGCGCACCGACCATTAGCCAGGGCCGGCTGTTCCAGTTCGATCGCTTCGAGGATCAAGCTCGCATCTATTCGCTCAACGCCGAGACCGGCAAACAACTTTGGCAGTACGAGTATAAGACCAGCTATTCCGATTACTTCGCCTACAACAACGGCCCCCGCTGTTCGCCGGTTGTCGATGGGGACCGCGTCTATGCCTATGGCGCAGAGGGGATGCTCACCTGCCTCTCAGCGGTCAGCGGCAAGTTGCTCTGGCAAGTGAATACGTTCAAAGACTTCGGCGTGGTGCAAAATTTCTTCGGCGTCGGCAGCACGCCGGTGGTGGAAGGAGACTTGCTGATTGTGATGGTCGGCGGCAGTCCGGCTTGGGCCCAGAACCTGGGCGCGGGGCAACTCGATCGCGTGGAAGGTGATGGCAGCGGGATTGTCGCGTTCGATAAGTACACGGGCAAAGTGAAATACAAGCTGACGGACGAACTGGCCAGTTATGCTTCGCTGAAAACCGCCACGATCAACGGCCGGCGGTGGTGCTTCGCCTTCTGCCGGGGCGGGCTGGTTGGTTTTGAACCAAAGAGCGGCAAGCTCGATTTTGAATATCCGTGGCGAGCGAAGCTGCTCGAAAGCGTGAATGCGTCGATGCCCGTCGTCGTCGGCAACGAAGTCTTCATCAGCGAGACCTATGCCGTCGGCAGTTCGCTGCTGAAAGTCTCGCCCGGCAGCAGCGAAGTCGTCTGGAAGGACGACGACCGCCGCCGGCAGAAGGCGATGATGACGCACTGGAACACGCCCGTCTATCACGACGGCTATCTGTACGGCAGCAGCGGCCGGCACACCGATGAAGCCGAGCTGCGGTGCATCGAGTGGAAAACCGGCAAGGTGATGTGGGCCGAGAAGGGACTTACCCGCAGTTCGCTGCTGCTGGTCGATGACCACTTTATCTGCCAGGCGGAATACGGCCAACTGCTCGTCGTCAAAGTCAATCCGCAGAAGTACGAGGTGGTCAGCGAGATTGATCTGAAGGAAACCGTTGCCGGTCCCGCACTACCCGGACCAAAGCTGCCCGGGGCGGAAGTTCCCAAGCCGCTCTTAAAATATCCCTGCTGGGCAGCGCCGGTGCTGTCGCATGGACTGCTGTATGTGCGCGGGGATGATCGACTGGTTTGTTTGGAGTTGATACCGGAGAGGTCGTAGAGGAACCGGCATGGATGTTCTCGATGATACCGGCACTCGCGAATCCATCTGGGCGGGCATCCGTGAATTTGCAGAGCGCTACTTGCGGCCTTTTAGGATCGGCGCATCATTAACTGTCGGCACATGTGTAGGACGGACAATCCTGTCCGTCGTTTTCAAGGCGGACAGGATTGTCCGCCCTACAATAATTG
>JAYTUF010000808.1:0-15114 GCA_043744755.1 Anatilimnocola sp. | reverse complement strand
ACGCCAGTCACGGTGCCGCCATCCGCGTCTTCGACGCCGGCGCCGCCGCCGCGGTGGGCAGCATCAGCCTGCTGGTGCAGGAAGATACGGATAGCGGGAACTGAGGTGTGGAGCAAGTTACCAACTTGCAAGTGCCGCAACAAGACTCACCCCTTCACCACAACTTCCACCTTTCGACCATCCGCGCGGTTCTGCGTCACCGCGTTTAGAATCTCGAAATAAATCCGCCGGTTCTCGCCATCCCCAAACGGCAAACACTCGTGCGCGATCACAATTTGCGTCTCGGCTGGAAGCCACGAGAGGTCGCACAGGCACTCTTCGAGCGCATCCCAATTCCAGCCGAAGTATCTCGGAAAGCGCAACGCCCGCGAGAGCACGCCAAACAGTTTTTCCTTACTCCGCACACCCCGCGGCACCCACACGACCAGCTTTCCTTCCTGCCGCGCATCCGTTGCCAACGCACGCACATCGGGCGAGCGTGTAAAACTCGCGGGCAACTCAGCGTCGGATGTTGATTGAGTCTCGGCCAATTCACTTGCTCCCTGACCCTTGCTTCACGTCCAGTCGCTCAAACGTCCCATAATGATCGGGCGTGTAATAAATCTCCCCGTCCTTACCCGTCACAATTCGCTGCGGCCCCGGCCCGCTCAAGTTGGGCGTGGGATGGACCCATTCGTGATAATGGCCCGCGGGCTTCACTGGCAATCGCTGCTCGCGATTTTGAAACACCGTGCCGTCGTTGCCATGACTGCCCCGCTGTCCACGTTCGATCCGATTGAGCGTATCCCGCAAATCGATCGTCCCCTGAAAAACCACCCGGCCATCTTGATTGCGGATTTTGGCATTCTTGATTTCCGACTTGATCCGCCGCTCCGTTTCCACGCGAACCCGCGGCGCTTGATTCTCCGGCAGCGGCACTTCTCCCGGCGCTGTTGGCGGGGATACAGGCGCATTCACAACCGGCGGCGGCTGCACCCGCGGCTTCTCCTGAGCCTTTTGCCAGGCGAAGTACATCGCCATGAGGACCAGCACCAAACCAACCACCAGCCGAGCCAACTTGGGCATGGCCGAGGAAGCCGCGGGGCGAGAATCGAAGCGGTGGCGAGTGGATTTCATGAGATAACCGTCGAGATGAGTTGCGAAGTGTCTCATTGTTCACGACCACGCGCTACTTGACCACTGGCTGCGCGACGGCCTAGAACAGCTTTCACAGACTCTAAGAGACATTCTCCTCTTCCCTGAGAAATGCGATGGATGAGATTGATGCGATGCCTAAGCCGGCACTGTCGGTCTTGGAATGGCACGTCAGCTCCACGGGCCTGCCGACACTCTCCGTTATCCTCCTAGCGACATTAGTCGCCCTGGTGTTGGTCGTGGTCTTGTTCAGCCGTGGCCGAGGACCCGCGGTCCCGGCGGCAATTCTCTTTTTGATGCCGTTGCCGCTGATCGTTGGCTTGCTGGCTTTTCTGGGCGGATTGACTTCGTACCTGGTCAAGTTTGCGAACTCTTTCGACGATGCTCCTCGGCCGGACGACCTTTCCTACGGATTGACATCGGCGATGGTGGCTTCGAGTTGCTTCATTCCATTGCTGACGGTGTCGTTGATTTTGCTGTTCATACGCGGCCTCCGTGACAGCAACTCACCCCTCTAACTCTTGCGACGGGCGCGGCCAAGGAGAAGGGCGATGGAAGAATATCTTTTGCTGAATCTCAAACCACTATCCGGCTTGGATTGGTTTTTTCACGCCCTTGGCTTGCATTTCGCTGTTGTGTTGCCGCTTCTGGGCGTGCTGGCGTTTGTGCTCGCGGGAATTGCAATCAGGAAGTTCAAGGCACCAGCGCTGACTGCAATTCTCGTCGTGGTAGTGCCACTGCCGTTGTATTACGGTGCGGTTGGCATGGTTGACGGGATAATCTCCAGCATGATGGTAATTTCAAACACCGATTCAGTCATTCGATCAACTGATCTCGCGGAAGGGGGTGCAATGTCGCTAGTTTCCCTGCAAGTCGGGCTGATCTTGTCACTCCCGGCTTACATCCTCGCCGTGATTGCACTAATTTATCGCGCTCTCATTCACGATGAAGCGCCGCGCGCGACGAAATCGAACGAACCACCGATCGGCGCGATATTGACGCACCAAGCATGATTCAAACTCGCCTGAGAGGGATGGACGCGCAGTGATCTTAGCCGTTGGTTTCGCAATGTTAACTTTCGCACTTTGCACGGTGGCGAGCGTAAAGTTCAGGACCCCTTACTTGATACCGACCCTGATTGCAGTTGTCCCCCTGCCGCTGGTTTTCGGATTAATCGGTTTTTATCCAGATTTTGAAGCCCTCTACGCGAGTTGGCAGGTGATCATGCTTGCCGATGCCACGCCGCAAGCCGCGGAGCTTGCAGAAGCCGGCATGTTCGCGATGACGCCCGTCTTCTTGGGCTTGGTTCTGTCGTTACCGTCGTATGTTCTCTCAATCGTCGTCCTTTGCTACCGGGCGTTCAGGCATTCGGAATCGACACAAGGTGCTTCAAAAGCGCCGCCTCTTTCGCAGCGCACGCTGGACCGATAAAACGGAGGGAAATGTCCTCGACGCCCTTCCCCCAAGAATCACCGGAGCCTGCCATGGGCCTGCAACTCGAAGTCATTCAGTTTTTTGATAACACCAACCGCACGATTGTGCATCGCGAGCCGCCGGAAGGGTCGGCCGATATTAAGCTCGGGGCGCAGTTGATTGTGCAGCCGAATCAGGAGGCGGTGTTCGTGCGCAGCGGGAAGGCGCTCGATAAGTTCGGGCCGGGGCAACACACGCTCTTCACGCTCAATGTGCCGATCCTCACTCGCGTGCTCACGATTCCTTGGGAGAAGTCGCCGTTTCAAGCCCAGGTCTACTTCATTGGCAAGCAGACCTTCCTCGATCAAAAATGGGGCACTCGCACGCCGATCACCGTCCGTGATAAAGACTTCGGCATCGTCCGGTTGCGGGCGAACGGCAAGTTTGCGTTCAAGGTGGTCGATTCGACGAAGTTTCTCGATGACCTGGTCGGCACGCAGGGGAAGTATACGACCGACGAGATTCAGTCGTACTTGAAGGACCTGATCGTCTCGCGGCTGACTGACATGCTGGGCACTGCCCAGACGAGCCTTCTTGATCTGCCCGCCCAGTTCGACGAAATCGGCAGCGGCGCGACCTCCAAAATTGGTCAAGACTTCGCCCGCTATGGTTTGCAACTGGTTGAGTTCTTCATCAACGCCATTTCACCACCCGAGGAAGTGCAGAAAGCCATCGATGCCCGCAGCAGCATGGGCGCGATCGGCGATTTGCAGGCCTACACCGTCTATCAGGCCGCGAACAGCTTGGGCAAAATCGCAGAGAGCAGCGGCACGGCGAACTCGGTCGTCGGCATGGGCCTCGGCGCCGGTTACGGCGTGATGCTCCCCGGCATGATCCAAAACGCGATGGCCCAGCGGCCTCAAGTGAACCCCAACCAGTTTCAAACAGCACCGGCACAGGCCGCAGCACCAGCCGCAGCACCAGCCGCAGCACCAGCCGCGGCGATCCCCGGCGGGATGCCCCTGGGACCAGACTTGAGCGGCATCACGCCCATGCGACCCGCGGCGTCGTCCGATCCCAGGCAAGTGATTCGCAACGTGGCCCAGTCCGCCGGTTGGCAATTGAACGAATCGGCCGAACCGTGGTCTGTCACCGTGCCCGTCGGCGCTCTGCGAAAACAATCCGTCACGATCCGTTTCGAGAAAGACCGCGGCGGCAATTCTGTTGTCGCTTATGCTTCCGTCTGCGGTCCCTGCTCGCCGGAAAACGCCATGGCATTGCTGAAGTACAACACGCAAATGGTCGATGGCGCCTTCGCGGTCGAAGACACCCCCTCTGGCGAAGTCGTCCTCGTTCGCCACAGCCAACTCGCCAGCACCGTCACTCCCCTCGATGTCTCCCGCATCGTCACCTCCATCGCCTGGCAAGCGGACCGGGTGGAGGAGAAGTTGATCAGCGGTGGGGATGAGAATTGATGATTACGGTGTCGCGGGAGGCTTCGACCAGTTTTCAAGCGTCAAACCAGGAATCATAGCAAAGTCACTGTCTTTGGTGACGACGGTGCAGTTGCCAAGTGAAATGGCAATGGCCGCGATTTGGATGTCAATTTGTTGAATGAGTCGCCCATTTCGCTTCAAGAAGGCGAAAAGTCTGCCGAATTCTTCCGCGGCTGCACGATCGAAGGGCCATTGCACTAGATCCACGACGTTTCGTATCAATTTGACTCGGTTCGCTTCGCGCGACTGACTGTTTTCGGCGCCGGCAAACAACTCTCCAACCGTAGGCAGCGCCACGCCAACTCGAAAACCTTTCGCCATTTCCGCCTTGGCGCGGACTGCGACTCCAGACCGCTGAAAGATGAAATCCGCTGCAACACCGGTATCGAGTAAGTATCGTTTCATTGACCAAAGTCCGCTTGTTTGTGCATCGCATTCAAGGTGTACTGCTTGATTTGCTCACGAAATCCCAGCCAGTCTTGCTCCTCTTCAGGTGTCATCTCCCACGGCTCAATTGAGTTCAGTCGTTCAATTCTCGCCTGGATGGCTGCGGGATCATCCCAGCCCGCTTCCTCGGGGCGCAAGTCGAGCGGCTGCAGTGTCTGAGGATCAGGGACCATGGCGAGATGTACCTTCTGGCCTTCAGGCAAGTCGATCGGAGAATCCAAATGAAGTTGCCCGTGGCGATACGTTGCAGTGATGTATTGTGTCATGCTAGTGAGCCCTTACGTGAAGTGCGACCGAAACCGCATGCCGGATTGCCAGTCTCATTATAGACCGCGATATTGACAGCGCGGTGCTTGTTTCCGTTTTGCCTCAAGGACTCTCGCTGTGAATCGACCGATTCGGCTGACTGGCGATCTAGCTTTATCGCCTTGGGTTGTCGCGATGGGCATCGTGGCGGCGATCTTGGCAGAGCAACTTGCGTCTGCGCAGTCCGCCGCACCTACTTCCAAGACAGCCGAATCAAAGACGATGACATTGATGTATCCTACCACTGCCCGCGGCGACCAGATTGACGATTACCACGGCCTGAAAATCGCCGATCCTTATCGCTGGCTGGAACAACTCGATAGCGATGAAACCAAAGCCTGGGTTACCGCGCAAAACAGACTTACCTTTGACTATTTAGAAAACATCCCGCAGCGGAAGGCATTACGCGCGCGCTTAGAGGAATTGTGGAACTACGAACGCTTCGGCCTGCCTCGAACTCGCCACGGCAAGTACTTCTTCACGCGGAATGACGGTCTGCAGAATCAAAGCGTGCTGTTTGTTGCCGATAGCCTGCGCGGCGAACCGCGGGTGCTGCTTGATCCCAACCAGCTTTCCGCCGATGGAACGGTGGCCCTCAGTAGTTGGGTGCTGAGCGACGATGGCCAGTGGATGGCTTATAGCCTCGCTGCCGCCGGTTCGGACTGGCATGATTGGCGGGTTCTCAATGTCGCGACCGGAGAAAACACGAAGGACCTGCTCAAGTGGGTCAAGTTCTCGGGAGTCTCTTGGACGAACGATAACAAGGGTTTCTACTACAGCCGCTATGACGAGCCGCAGGCCGGCGCGAAATTCACCGGCGCGAATTATTACCAAAAGCTGTACTATCACAAACTGGGTGACGATCAAGCGAACGACAAACTGATCTATGAACGCAAAGATCAAAAAGAATGGGGGTTTGGCGGCAGCGTGACCGAAGATGGTAAGTACCTGATCATCACCGTCTGGCGCGGGACTGAGCAGAAGAACCTGATTTTCTATCAGGACTTAGAAGCGGCCGATGGTAAGACCCATGAGCTTGTGAGCGAATGGGAAGCCGATTACAACTTTGTGGGCAATGAGGGAAGCAAATTCTGGTTGACGACCGACCGCAACGCACCCTTCAAGTGCCTGGTTGCAGTTGACGTCGCCAAACCGGGCAAGCCGCAATGGGAAACACTAATTCCCGAAACGAAAGATACTTTACAAGGTGTTAGCGCCGTGGGCGGGCAGCTGGTGGCGGAGTATCTCCACGATGCTTGTTCCGCGGTGAAGGTATTTGACACGAGCGGCAAGCTCGTCCGCGAAGTCGCTCTGCCTGGCCTGGGATCGTCAGGCGGCTTCGGCGGACGCTTCGATCAGAGTGAGACCTTCTATACGTTTACGAGTTACACCATTCCCGGCGCAATCTACCGGTATGACGTGAAGACCGGTAAGAGTGAGGTTTTTCGCGAACCCAACGTGAAGTTTGATGCTGACAAGTTTGAATCGAAGCAGATTTTCTATAAGAGCAAAGATGGCACCCAAGTGCCGATGATTCTGACCTATCGCAAGGGATTGGAGTTGAACGGCAGCAATCCCACGATCTTGTATGCCTATGGCGGTTTCAATATCAGCTTGTCTCCCGGTTTTTCGGTGAGCACAATCGCCTGGCTGGAACAGGGCGGCGTATATGCCGTGCCCAACCTGCGCGGCGGCGGGGAATATGGCCGGGCCTGGCATGAAGCGGGCATGAAGGGCCTCAAGCAGAATGTGTTTGATGATTATCTGGCTGCTGCCCAATGGCTCATCGACAACAAGTATACGTCGCCCAAAAAACTCGCGATCCGCGGCGGTAGCAATGGTGGGCTGTTGGTAGGCGCGGCGATGACCCAGCGGCCGGAGTTGTTTGGCGCAGCGGTGCCCGCGGTCGGGGTGATGGATATGCTCCGCTATCACAAGTTCACCATCGGCTGGGCCTGGGCGCCCGAATATGGCTCGGCAGACGATGCGGAATTATTCAAAGTGCTCCATGCTTATTCTCCGTTGCATAATTTGAAGCCGGGAACCAAGTACCCTGCTACTCTCGTGACCACCGGCGATCACGACGACCGCGTTGTGCCGGCGCATAGTTATAAGTTTGCCGCTGCCTTGCAATCGGCTCAGGCGGGCGAAACGCCGGCGCTGATTCGCATCGAAACCCGTGCCGGGCATGGCGCGGGGACACCGACGAGTAAACTCATCGATGCCTCGGCCGATGTGTTGGCGTTTTTGGTGAAGGAATTGGGCGTGAAGTGATTCACATTTCGTAGCTGAATTCGCCAGAATTCAGAGGCCTCTCGTACATCATCTGAATTCTGGCGAATTCAGTTACAGGTGAAAGCTTATGACAACTCCTCTCTCCCGTCGTTCGTTTGTTCAAGGCTCTGTCGCGGCAAGTCTCACCGGCCCGTTGCTGCTTAGCACCAGCAGCCGCGCTCAGGACAATCCTCCCAGCAACCGCCTCAACCTCGCCTTCATCGGCGTTGGCACGATGGGGCGCGGGCATGTGAGCCGCTTCCTGAACTTCGGCGATGTGCAGGTGGTTGCCATCTCCGATGTGGTGCGCGAACGGGCGGAGTCGGCCAAGGAAACGGTCGAGAAGAAATATGCCGCAGCGACCAAGAGCGGCACTTACAAGGGCTGCGACCTGTACAACGATTTCCGCGAAGTGCTCGCCCGCAAGGATGTCGATGCGGTCGTCATCGCTACGCCCGATCATTGGCATGCGACCGGTTGTGTGCTTGCCGCCCAGGCGAAAAAAGATATCTATTGCGAGAAGCCACTCACGCACACCATCGCACAGGGGCAGAAGATCATCGATGCCGTACGCGGCAACAAGATCGTGTTTCAAACCGGCAGTCAGCAGCGGAGTGAGTTCGGCGGGCTGTTCCGTAAGGCGGTCGAATACGTGCGCAACGGGCGGATTGGCAAGCTGAAGATCGTCCGCATCGGAGTCGGCGGTCCGCCCGTCAAGTGTGATCTGCCTGAACAAGAGATTCCCGCCGGAACCGATTGGAATCTCTGGCTCGGCCCTGCTGCTGAACGGCCCTACAACGAAGTCCTTTGCCCCAAAGGTGTGCATAAGCATTTTCCTGCCTGGCGAAATTACAAAGAATTCGCCGGTGGTGGCCTCGCCGACATGGGCGCTCATCATTTCGATATCGCACAATGGGCGATGAATATGGACGGCAGCGGGCCCATCGAAATCGTGCCGCCCGAAGATGCGAAAGCGGGCAGCGGCCTGAAGTATTTCTATGCGAACGGCGTGGAGATGTTCCACGGCGGCCCCAGCGGCTGCACGTTTGAAGGAAGCGAAGGAACGATCTACGTCGATCGCAACAAGATCGAAAGCACGCCCGCGAAGATTCTCGAAGAACCGTTGACGGATAAGGACCAACGGGTCTACTTCGCCGACAATCACGCCCGCAATTGGCTCGATTGCATCCGCAGCCGAAAGGATCCAATCTGCACGGCCGAGATCGGCGCGAGCTCCGCCGCTATCTGTCACCTGGGCGCGATCGGCTATGAACTCCGCCGTCCGCTGAAGTGGAACCCGGATACGAAGCAGTTCATGGGCGACGACGAGGCCAATAAACTGCTCGATTACAACATGCGTCCCCAGTGGAAAGTGTAAGCCATGACGCACGCTCCACAACTTTCACGTCGCCGGCTGTTAAAGCAATCGGCCGCGGTTGCTGCCGGCTTAGCATTGGCAAGCAACGTTCATGCTGAGCCTGCCAAAGAAATCGCCATCGTCGATGCGCACACACACTTCTATAACCCCGAGCGGAAAGAAGGTGTGCCTTGGCCCGGTAAACAGGATGCGGTGCTCTATCGGCCGGTGCTGCCCGCGGAGTTCAGCAAGCTCACCAAGCCGCTCGGCGTGACGGGCACCATCGTCGTCGAAGCCAGTCCCTGGCTGGAAGACAATCAATGGCTGCTCGATCTGGCCAAGGACGAGCCGATCATTCTCGGCATCATCGGCAACTTGAAGGCGGGAACGGACGACTTTGCCAAACAGCTCGCCCGCTTCGCCAAGAACGACCTCTTCCGCGGCATTCGGGTAAACGTGGGCGATCTCAAGAAGGGCTTTGACCAAGCGGCGTATCTCAAAGATCTAACAATCTTCGCCGAGCTGGGCCTGACGCTCGACGTGAACGGCGGTCCCGATACTCCTGCCGAAGTCGCCAGGCTCGCGCAGGCACTTCCCAGGCTCACCATCTGCATCAACCACTGCGGCAATATGCGAATTAATGGCAAAGAGCCGCCGGCCGATTGGCTGAAAGGAATGCAAGCTGCTGCCGAGCATGAGCACGTTTTTTGCAAAGTCTCGGCCCTCGTCGAAGCAACCGGCAAGCGCGAGGGCGATGCGCCGCGCGATGTCTCTTTCTACAAGCCCATTCTCGATGCCCTCTGGAAGACCTGGGGCGAGAATCGCTTGATCTACGGCAGCAACTGGCCCGTCAGTGTGCGCTCGGCCTCCTATGAAACGGTGCTGAGCATCGTGCGCGATTATGTCAGTGACAAGCCGCGCTTCGTTCAAGAAAAGTTCTTCGCTGGCAATGCCCTCGCAGCCTATCGCTGGAAAAAAAGATGAAGACAATACTCTCCTGCCTCATGATTGTTGGTCTTGGCTCGGGCTTGCTTGCGCAAGAAGACAAAGCCGAAGTCTCCACCTTTCAAAAGCCGGCTCGCGTAACCGCCGCCACACAATTGATGGCTGCCGCGGCGCAACTGTTTCAGCAGAAGAAGCTCGCCGAGGCGGAAACCATTTGCGCCCGGGCGCAAGAAGTCGCGCCGTTCTTTCCGCTCACGTCGTACAACCTCGCCTGCTTCCAGGCGCTGCAAGGCAAGAAGGAGGATGCTCTCGCCAATCTGGAAAAGGCCATTGGCGCCGGCTTCGCGAATGCGCCGCACATGCTGAAAGATGAAGACCTGGCGGGCCTGCGCGACGATCCGAAGTTCATTGAGCTGGTGGGCCAGGCGAAAGAGGTCGCTGCCAATCCGCCGGTCACGAAGGTGACGCCCACTAAGATCGAGAACGGCATTGCGACCGTATCGCGAGCGAATTCTGTATACGATCCAGCCATCAATCAGATTCGCATCTTCTTCGCCCCCGCTGATCCACCGGAGAAAGACGCTGATAAGCCCGTGGAGATCATCAAGGGACATGGCGAAGTCGGCAAGCTTCTCAACAAGTGGTTCGCGGAAGGAACCGTCGCAGGCAACGCGGGCGATCTGTACGACAACTGCGACCGCGACCACTCGAACATGGACTACGGCCAGTTTCCGCAGTTGACGCGCGTCGAATACGACAAGGAGATTGCGAACGAAACGGGCTACGGCGTGCAACTATCAAGTTTGTTCATTATGCCCAACCTGGGCGGCGTGATTGGCAACTCTTCGACGGCCCAGACCGCTGGTCCCAACTGGCGCAGTAACCCGCGAATGGCATACACCCGCGGCGGCGGCATCGAAGCGTTGCTGGCTCAATATTTGAACAACCACATCTATTTCTATCCCGAACATCGCGATCACGACCCCGGCCATAACGGTGAGGGAGACGGCTATGGCGACACGTACGCCGCCAACCTGCCTTACGTCATCATCAGTCAAGGTTCCTCCGGCAGCGACCGGGCGTTCATGGACGCCGTCGCCTGCACGCTCGCGGCCTTTCATCCTGACGTGAAGAAGAAGCTCGTCGAGAAAAAGGCGCTCATGCCCGCAGTGCAATACGTCTTCCGCCGCTCGAACAAACCGGTGAAGACCGACGAAGACTATCTCACTGGCCCCGCTCATCCCTCGGTGTTCGACAGCAACAATCTCGATGTCATACGAATGATTGAACTCGCCCACTCGTTCACGCTCGAATCGCTACCGCCGCTGGCTTTGCTGAAAGTGGACTATGACGAGAAAACGGTCCTCGGCCGCGATTATTTTGATGTAGACGAGCGCGAACGCCTGTTCGACACGCCCTTCGTCACCGCGCGCGTTTGGCGCAGCACGCAGCAGAAGCGAAAATACAATCTGTCGGCCAAGGGTGTTGAGCTAAACGATAAGCCCCTGACCTATCACTGGAAAGTCCTCCGCGGTGATGCGAGTAAGATCGAAATCAAGCCGCTGGAAGATGGCCAGCGCGCGGAGATCACCATGACCTGGCAAGGCCGAGCGCCGATCTTGCCCGATTCCAAAATGGAATCCAACCGCATTGACATTGGCCTTTTCACCCACAACGGCGAGCACTATTCGCCGCCGGCTTTCTTCTGCGTCAACACGCTCGATAATGAAGCTCGCGAGTACGATGACCAAGGCCGGATCAAATCGGTCATCTACACCGGCGCGACCGAAAAGGGAAACTACGCCGATCCTGCCTTTGATATCCCTAAGTCTTGGAAAGATGAATATCACTTTGATGCGAAAGGAATCTTGAAAGGCTGGACCCGCACGCGTGGTGAAATGAAGGAAGAATTCACTGCCGAGGGACAGCTCATCATTTCTACTAATGGCGCCGACGACATCAAGACGAAACGCGTGCGCTACACTGCGAAGCCAGGCGGCCGCAACCAAAGTCCCGTGCTGGAACAAGTGGCCGCGGAATAGAGCAGGAAGCAGTGCCTTGCCTCCTTGTCTCCTTGACCCTCCACTCTCCGCTCGCAATCTTCCTCCGTCCCCTCGCGGATTCTTGCCACTCGCGTAAAATCCGCCGATGGCCGCCCCGACCCCAATGATGCAGCAATATCACGACGCCAAGCAGGCGTGTGGTGATGCGCTGCTCCTGTTTCGCATGGGGGATTTTTACGAGCTGTTCTTTGAGGATGCGAAGACTGCATCTCGCATCTTGGGCCTCACGCTCACCAGTCGGGATAAGGGCGAGAACCCGATTCCGATGGCGGGGTTTCCTTATCATCAACTGGAAAGTTATCTCGCCAAGTTGATCGCCACCGGCCTGCGGGCTGCGGTTTGTGAACAGGTCGAAGATCCAAAGCTGGCGAAGGGGCTGGTGAAGCGCGAGGTCACCCGCGTTGTCAGCCCCGGCACGCTTACGGACGACGCATTGCTTGATCCGCTGGAAAGCAACTACCTGAGTGCAGTAGCGCTGCCGGTGGATCTGCATTCCCCAACAGCGTTGGCAGGAATCGCCTGGGCGGAACTATCAACCGGCCGGTTTCTCGCTGCCGTTGTGCCGCTCAATCGTTTGAATGATGAACTCGCCCGCATCGCGCCGGTCGAATGTTTAGTGACGGACGAAGCCGAGTTCAAACTGCATCTCCCCGCGAAAGCTGTGTTGACTAAGCGACCCGCGTGGGCTTTCGCGCATGAGACCGGCGTCGCTGCTCTCTCGCGACACTTTCAAACAGTCAATCTCGAAGGCTTTGGCTTCACCGACGACGACGTTCCCGCGCTCCGAGCGGCCGGCGCGATTCTCGATTATCTCCAAGAGACTCAAAAGACCAGCCTCGAGCACATCGACAAACTGCTGCCGTATCGTAGCGGTCAGTCGCTCGAGATTGATGAAGCCACTCGCCGCAGTTTGGAACTCACTCGCACGCTACGGAGTGGTTCGCGGGAAGGTTCATTGCTCGCTGCGATTGATAAAACCTCCACGCCGATGGGCGGGAGACTGCTGGCCGATTGGCTCGCTAGTCCACTCACCGATCAAACCCAGATCGAAGCCCGGCTCGATGCAGTCGCGGAACTTGCTCATGAAACTTCCCTCAGAGACGAACTGCGCGAGCAACTCCGCAGCGTCTACGACCTGCAGCGACTCCTCGCCCGCGTCTCCACGGGACGCGCCAGTCCGCGCGATCTGTCCTTCGTCAGTCGCACACTCGCAGCACTCCCCAAACTCAAAGCGAAACTGACAGCGAGAAAAAGTTCACTGCTCAACGAGCTCGAACAGGCCATCGATCTCTGCCCCGAAATCCGCTCGCAATTGGAATCAGCGTTATTAGATGACTGCCCACTGCAAACTCGCGATGGCGGCCTGATCCGTGGCGGCTATCATGCCGATCTCGATAAACTTCGCGACCTCGGCACCGGCGGCAAGCAGTGGATTGCCAAGTATCAAGCCGATGAAGCCGCGCGGACCGGCATCACGAATCTCAAAGTCGCCTTCAACAAGGTCTTTGGCTATTACATCGAAATCACCAACTCGCACAAAGACAAAACGCCGCCCAACTATCATCGCAAGCAAACGACTACCAATGCTGAACGATATGTCACACCGGAATTGAAAGAGTACGAAGAGCAAGTCCTCACCGCCGATGACAAAGCGAAGGAGCTTGAGTATCAGCTCTTTCTCACCCTCCGCGATGCCGTTCAAGCCAACACCCGCCGGCTGCAATCCACGGCCGCGGCTCTCGCGCAGCTCGATGTGCTGACGTCCCTCGCGCAGCTCGCTTGTCAGCGGAACTACTGTCGCCCGTCGATCACCACCGAACCAATCTTGAACATCATCGACGGGCGGCATCCGGTGCTCGACGTCATCGAAACTCAGGGTAACTTCGTTCCCAACGATGCCCGCTGCGGCGGCGATGAAGGGTATGTGCTGCTCATCACCGGCCCCAACATGGCCGGCAAAAGCACGTACATCCGCCAGGTCGCGCTCCTCACCGTGCTGGCCCAGATCGGCAGTTTCGTCCCCGCCAAATCCGCGACCATCGGCATCGCCGATCGCGTCTTCGCCCGCGTCGGGGCCAGCGATGAACTCTCGCGCGGCCAGAGCACGTTCATGGTGGAGATGACCGAGACCGCCCGCATTTTGAACACGGCCACGTCCCGCAGCCTCGTCGTGCTCGACGAAATCGGCCGCGGCACCAGCACCTACGACGGCATCTCGCTGGCCTGGGCCATTGTCGAGCACCTGCACGACGTCACCGGCTGCCGCACGTTCTTTGCCACGCACTATCACGAGCTGACCGACCTGGCCGGCACGCTCGCGGGCGTCCGCAACCTGAACGTCGCGGTGAAGGAATGGGAAGAGCAGGTGATCTTCCTGCACAAGATCGTCCCTGGCTCGGCCGACAAAAGCTACGGCATCCACGTCGCCCGCCTCGCTGGCGTCCCCAAAAGCGTGAACGAGCGAGCCAAGCAAATCCTCGCCCAGCTCGAACAAGAACACCTGGGTGGCTCCGGCAATTCAAAATTCGTCCAACCGAAAGTCAAACGCAAAGGCGATTTGCAACTCACCCTCTTCGCCCCGGAAGAACACCCGCTGATTGACAAGCTGCGGCAACTCGATATCAACGGCCTGACGCCAATGGCAGCGCTGCAGTTGCTCAGTCAATGGCAGCGGGACCTCAAGTAGGCCGGAACAAGGTACTCCGCAGTTCCGGCAAACCTCGCAAGTCAAACTGTCCATTTTCGAAGTCGAGAAATGGACACCAACCCCCCGCAAAACCCGAGAAATACGCACGTCAGTGTCCATCATTGGCCCCCATTAATGGACACCCCCCTTTAGCGGTTTGGCGCCGTAGGGTCCGCTGTGCGGACCATCACCAAGATCGCACCGACAACACCGCGACCTAGGGGTTTGATAACGATCCTAAGCCCGAAAATGGCGCGCCGAATCCTTCCATAAGTCATTGCAACGCTGCCACTTATGCACAATTTAATGATAACATCATAAGCTTCGCGATAACACTTTGATAACATGTTTTCCGCAATCCCCTGATGACAGATTCCGGTGAACGCCGCCCGCGGATAACGCCCACGTTCGCGGCCGTTGATAATCGCCGCGCAATCCACCTCAACCAGAATGCCAATGAACCATCGCCCACAGTATTAGATGCGCGGGCTTGGACACGTTAGGTCACGCCGCGGAAAATATTCGAGACATTCCAAACTTCATACCCTCATTTCGCCGCGTCGCTCGCGACGTGCGCACCCCGCCCGAGCCAATCACCCAGTAACACCCACGCATGTCACTCACCCAGCACGCGCTTCAAGGCAAAGCCCGACAGCGCCGCCTGACCAATAACACCTTTCGCGCGCGATTTGAAATGTGCTCGGCAGGAGAAGACTCCCACCGCAACTCGTTCTCCACCATGATCTTATCGAAATCGTGGTCATCATATGATAACAGTGTTCGAGTTAACATAATCAGGAGTGTGATAACAACTACGTCAGGTGTGAGGATAACCGTTCACCAGTGCCACACCGGCCTGATAACGGCCTCCAGACGCGCGGGCTTCACTCAAACGGGCGCAACCGGCCGCCCGCTCAGGTGCTAGCGGCCCGTTTTTCCCAGGATTCAGCCTGTTCGCACCACATGTTGTGAGATTCCAATCAGTAAAAATGC
>JAYTUF010000807.1:0-3823 GCA_043744755.1 Anatilimnocola sp. | reverse complement strand
GACTTTAGCCGGAACCGCCCGGGTACACTGATCTGCCGTACACCGCCAGAGTAGCATCGCCGCCAGACCTAGCACGAGCCAGATTGTGTGCCAACGGGAATCGCGAAAAGGGACGGGTTCAACTGCGGTCATGAAGACACTCTTGCAGTGCCAAGTCTCATCACAGTTCAGCCCCTCACCCCAACCCTCTCCCCGGAGTACCGAGGAGAGGGAGTAAGAAAACGAAGGCTGTGCCTTCAACTCCTGACTCCCGATCTCCTGATCCCGGCCCCTACTTCCGCTCAAAAATCTGCACGCGCTTGCCGTTCACTTCGGAAATGTAGAGGCGGCCACGGCTGTCCTGGGCCATCAGGTGCGGCAGGAGGAGGGACTTAGGGTCGCCCCAGGTGGCGGTGGTTTTGCCGGTGGCGTCGAGGTGGAAGATTTTGTGAACGTCTCCTTCGCTGGCGAGCAGTTCGTCGCCAATAACGATCAGGCCGAAGGGGTTGCCGCCGAACGTCCAACTGTCGAGGTATTTTCCGTTGCTGTCGAAAATCTGCACCCGCTTGTTGCCGCGGTCGGCGACGTAGATGCGGTCTTTGGCATCGATGGCCAAGCCGTGCGCGGTGGCGAACTCGCCTTCGCCCTTTCCTTTCTTGCCCCAGGCTGCAACGAATTTGCCTTCCGGCGAAAGTTTCACAATCCGGCCGTTCCCCGCATCGGCGATGTACATGTTGCCGGCGGTATCGAAGACCAGATCATCGGGCGACTTGAAGCCCGTTTCACTGCTGACTCCCTTCCCTTCCTGGCCGAGCGTGCCGAGCAGTTTGCCGGCGCGATTGAACTGCCGGAGGACGTGATTGCCGTTATCGGTGGTCCAGATGTTTCCCTCGCGATCGACCCGCAGGCCATGCGGCACCTTGAACAGGCCCTGGCCCCAACTGCGCAGAAACTTGCCATCTTTGTCGAACGCCAGTAGCGGCACTTCGCCCCGCTGCAGGATGTAAATCTCGTCGTCCTGGCCGATGGCGACGGCAGAGACGGCGCCCAGTTCTACGTCGTCGGGGAATTTAATGAAGCCGGTGGACTGAAAGGCGCCGCTCGCATTGCAGTAGCTGAATTCGCCAGAATTCAGACCGCTCGCAGCCTGAATTCTGGCGAATGCAGCTACTTCAGCACGCGGTTCCGCAGCACGCGCCATCGGCGGCGCGGTGGGTTTCGGATCAACGGTGGGAATTGTTTGATTCAAGAGTCGCTTGCTCTCACTGAGCAAAAACTTCGTGTCCTTGAACGGCTCGAAGCTGATGTCTTGCCAGCGAACCAGTCCCTGGCCATCGATCAAAAACGTCCCATGCAGGGCGACGTGTTCGAAGTCGTCGTGGGCTCGATAAGCTTGAAAGGCGGTCAGCTTGGGGTCTGACAGCAGCGGAAAGGGAATCGGACCATCGGTATAGTTCTCGATGGAGCTCTTTAGCCCCGCTTCATCATCGCTGCTGATCGCGACCAGGCTGATCCCCGCCGCGGCATACTGCGAATGGACTTTGCCGAATTCTTTGATCTGCTCGGCGCAGTGCAGGCAGCCATGACCCAAAAAGAAGAGGACAATCACGGGCTTGCCGCGATAATCAGCGAGCGAGTATTCCTTTCCTGCGGCATCCTTCAGCCGCCAAACAAGCGCCGGCGAAGGCGCCCAGCGGAACGGACCGAGCGAATCGAGGCTGGGCCGAATGCCGGTGTCGGCTTTCGGCGCCCTTACAACGCGCCAGTCACCCTCTTGCTCTAGTTCCTTGGCGATGGGGGCGAAGCGCTGAAAGACCGGCGCGCTGAGATCGATCTGGCCGGATAGTTCGCGCAGTTCCGCGAACGTCTTGCGGGCGTCGTCGGTCTTGCCGGCCAGTTGCTGAATCTCGGTGAGTTGCAGCAGCGGCAGCACTTCGTTCTTGTGACTGCTGACGTTCGCGACCCCGGCCTTGATGGCTTCGTCAGCGTTGCCCGCTTTGAATTGTAGCCAGGCCAGGTAGCCCGCATCTTGATTGCCGGCTTTCTTCAGCAGCTCCAGCCCCGCTTTGAAATCACCGGCGGCGACGGTTTGATGGCCCTGAAATTCTTCGAGCAGCTTCTTGGCTGGGTTCAGCTTCGCGTCGATGGTTTTCTTCGCGGCTTCGACGGCCTTCTTGATGTCAGCATCGGATTTCTTCTCGTCCTTGGCCTTCGTTTCCGCGGCGGTAGCGGCGCTCGTCTGATCTTCCAGCAAATCATCAACTTGTTGTTGCACGCCGGCGAGAAGGGCATCGGCGTGTTGCACTTCGCCCTTGCGATAGAGAGCGAGCACAATGTGCCGCAATCGCTTTTGCTGCTCGGTTTCTTTCTCGGTCATATCAAGGTAGGGCGTTTCGGTGAGGGCCAGCAATTCATCCCAGAGTTCGAACTTGACGAGCGCATCCCACAACCGGCTGCGGCCGAGCTGCGCACTGCCGCCGCGGTCGAGCGTGTTGTATTTCGGATGCCGCGGCAGGGAAGTCATATTCTTCGCCAGATCGACGGCGTCTCGCGCCCGGCCGGTTTGGATCAAATTGCGGATCAGCCATTCGTTGTTATGGGCAAAGTTGTGAATCTGATCGGGCAGCACGCGGTCGCGCATCATGTGGGCATGATCGACGCGGGCGGAAGCTTCTTGCTGAAAGCAGGCGTCGTCATAACGGCGGGCTTTGGAATAGATATGCCCCGGCATGTGCCACATGTGGGCGATGCCCGGGGACGACTGCCCGCAGAGGGCGGCCGATGCGAGTGCGTTGTCGGCCCGTTCGATGTCCCAGAGGTGGATGCGATAGTGATGCGCCGGATGCAGCGGATTCTTGGCGAACACCTGATCGATGAGCGCATCGACGGCCAAAAAACTGTTGATCGGAATGCCCGAATCGCGGTTCTTCCAAAGCTGCAAAGCGAGCAGGCTGCGGGCTTCCAGGTCGTCAGGGTGCTTATACAGAATGCGTTCGAGGGCCTTGGTGTAAGCTTCGTTTCGCTCTTTCTTCTTGTTGTTGTCGGCTTTGAGATAGGCATCCAGCGCGTCGATATACATCACTTCATGCTCACCCGCGTTGGCCTTGCGCTTGATACATTCAGCCATGAACTTTTTGCCGCGCTGGGCGTTGTCCATATTGGCCAACGCCATGCCCCAGTAGGCAATGGCGCAGTCCTTATCGAGCGCCGCAGCTTGGCGAAAAGAACGTTCGGCCTCGTAGAACCAAAAGCCATGAATCTGGCCGAGACCCTGTTGCACGAAGGCGGCCGCTTCGGGATGTTTGCTGGTGACTGGAAAAACAATCTTCGGCATGCCCGGCATCAGGTAGGCCTTTTGCCGCGGCCCTTCGTTGAAGACTTCCGCGTGCAGAGAATGACCGGGGAGAGGACCATTCGGCGAGGGCTTTTCCTCGGGCTTCTTTTCTTCCGGTTTGACGTCCGCGGGCTTTGTCTCTGCCGGTTTTGTTTCTTCGGGCTTCTTGTCCTCTGGTTTCTTCTCTTCCGGTTTGACATCGGCGGGCTTGGCTTCGGCCGGTTTTTCGTCCGGCTTCTTCTCCGCAGCGGGCGCTGGTTCCGTTTGGGCGAACACGGTGGTTGTGCCGAACCAGCCCGCAAGCAACATAGTGGCAAAAGCCAGTAACGAACGACGAGCGAGCCAAGTGCGGTTCATGCACGCATTCCGAGAGCAAAAGGTAGGCGATTTCAGCGGCGGGAAAGAGCAGGTTTCATTCTAAGCAGAGAGGATGAGAAGTCGCAAATGGAAAGGCGCGGGAGTGAACTCTAGGTGGCCGATTGGACCGGCCCTGGCGCGGGTGCATACCAT
>JAYTUF010000806.1:0-3831 GCA_043744755.1 Anatilimnocola sp. | reverse complement strand
GCAAGAACCGCTTCAAATCGCGGTGATTTTGCATAACGTGACAACGTCGCGACCACCACAACCTGTAGACGCGGTGGCGTCAAGTGCATACCTAGATCAGATGGTGTTCATGAAATCGCTATCATGTGCTGATCATGTTTTGGTAACATGTTACGGGCTCGGGGCTTTTGATTGCTGCCGACGCGGGTGAAAAGGGGTTGAAAACTGTTATCAGGGTGGTGGTGAGGCTGGCGGTCATGGACGTCTTCGCACGAAGCAGCCGGGTTCATGCAATAGCACCCCCTCCACCGGGCAGGGGTGTTGAGAAATGGGGTGGGTTTTTCAACGCGCACCTAGCGCCATTCACGGGTGCAACGCGGGGTTGTGTTGAAAAACGACGTCGCGAACTCAACGTTTAGCGGGCTTTCCTTGCCACGGGTGCTCAGTTACGTAATTGATCCCCGGGCGGCACAAAATCGAAAGGTACTACCTCCAATCTTGTTCAATCTTCGGAACAAATGAACCTTTCCGCTACGGCCTGCGTCTACAATTACAGTAGCAGCATCTGCTGATTTTCAACCAGTTGCCAGCCCTCCCCAGCAGCCGTCCGAAATGCGGCTCACGACCATGCAACGCTCCAAGCTGCGAAGGCAAATCACCTTCGACGCCGCCCGCCTGATGTACTCGCGGGAAGAATCGGAATATTTTCGCGCCAAGCAGAAGGCCGCCCATCGGCTCTGCCAAGGCTGGGTCAAACCCGCCGACCTGCCTAGCAACGCCGAAATCCGCGATGAGGTGCAAGCCCTCGCCCGGCTGCACGAAGGGGATCGCCGCACCGACAACCTCCGCGAGATGCGGATCGAAGCTCTGCGTCTGATGCGCTTGCTCGCCCGGTTTCGCCCGCGACTCATTGGCAGCGTGCTGACGGGCCACATCCGCGCGGGTTCGGATATTGACCTGCATTTGTTCAGCGACAGCATCGAGAGTGTCACGCATCTGCTCGATGAGCAGGGCCTGATCTACGACCTGGAACGCAAGCGCGTTCGCAAGCACGACGAAGAACGGATCTTCACGCACATCCACGTGCAGGATCGTTTTCCGTTTGAATTGACGCTCTATCCCAGCGACAAAGCGCACTATGTCTTCAAGAGCTCCATCACCGGCCAGGCAATTGAGCGGACCAGCATCGCGGAGCTTGAACAGTTCTTAGCCCGTGAATATCCCGAGTTCGATATTGAAGCCGAAGTACAAAATGCCGCGGATCGCCCTGATCGATTTCAGGTCTATCAAAGCCTGCTGTTGCCTCTCGAAAACGTAAAGCAAAATCTAAAGTATCATCCCGAAGGCGAAGCCCTTTATCACAGCCTGCAAGTCTTCGATCACATGCGCGACGAGCGGCCTTACGACGAGGAGCTGCTGCTCGCTGCTTTGTTGCATGACATTGGCAAAGGGATCGATTCGCAGAATCACGTCGTCGCGGGCCTCGAAGCGCTGGACGGCTTCATTACGCCGCGGACCCGCTGGCTGATCGAGCATCACATGGTGGCGCAACAAGCACTCGACGGCACGCTCGGCGCGCGGGCCCATCGCCGGCTGAAGGAGTCGGAAGATTATGACGACCTGCTGACGCTCGCGCAATGTGATCGCGCCGGCCGGCAACCGGGGGCCCAAGCGCCGGAGCTTGACGAAGCGCTGGATTATATCCGCGAGCTGGGGGCAACGTTTGGGTGAGAGACGCCTGCAACTTAGTCGCGCAGCTTCAATCCTTCAGCATCCGGCACATGGCCGAAAAGAATTCGCAGCGCGTCGGTAATGCTCCACATTAGCAGGCCGCCGAACGTGAAGAACATTGCCAGGCCGATGCCGACGTAACCCAGATAGAAACGATGAATGCCGAACATGCCCAGCGTCAGCGCCAGCAGAAACGCGACCGGCTTGCTATGCGGACTGAGACCCACTTCTTCGTCATCGTCGGCCTCTGGCGCGGGGGAATCTTTGGAGGAAGGCGTGGGACGAATGCGCGATTGCTGACCATCCTCACGGTGGATGGATGAACTGGCCGCGGGTGCTGTCGCGGCTGCGGGTTCCTCTGGCTCTTCCAAATCTGGATACAAATCGCTGGCCCACTGCCATTGCTCGGTCCCTTGCTTGAGCAACTGAGAGTCCGCGGTCATCCGCCCTTCGGCCTGCCAGGCATTGAGGGTTGGGCGATCGACGGGGCCGAAGGTTTCGCCATCGTCGCCGCGGAGGAACCACTGCTCAGTGGTGATGACGGGCGCTGTCACTGCGGCTGGCGCTAGAGCCGGTGTCGCTGGAACTACAGGCGCTGCCGGTTTCGGTTTGGGGGCTGTGAGCGGGGCAGTAGCCGGCTTCTGCGGTGGCTCCATAGAAGCAACTGCTGGCGGCGATTTAATAACGACTGACTTCCCAGGCTGCACCGGCTTGGAAACTTCTACCCGCGGCGTTTCAACTCTCGCCGGTTCGACGGGCGCCGGTTCTTGCGTGGCAGTTCGCCAGGTAGTTTTAAGCGCCTCGCTGGGCGGTGCCGCCGTCACTGGCACGGGAACAATTGGCACGGGAACAATTGGCGCGGGAGTAACTGGGGCTGCGGTGACGGCAATTTGCACCGGTGGTGCGGCCGCTTCGGCGTTCAGCGGCGGCACGTCGAGCGGCCCTTTGCACTTGGGGCAACGGATTTTCTTCCCCGCCGCCGCATCGGGCAGGCGGAACTTTCCATCGCAACTAGGGCAGGCGGCTTCGACTGGCATGGGAGGGGGAACTGCGGGCAAGTGTCTCGACTACGAAAGTACGCGATCGGCGAATCCCTATCGTGCGCGGCAGCGGCGAAGTTTTCCAGTGCTTAACCGCAAATTGTCGCCATTCGCTCCGCGAACTTACCTTCTTCCGCGGAGCGAAAGGCGACAATCTGGCAACTCGCACTCTGGAAACTCACTGGCCCAACTGCTAGGGTGAACCAGCGTGGCAGCGAAGTTTTCCTGCCGCAGCCGCAGTCCCGTCGCCCGCGGCTCCCGCCTTAACTCTCGGAGAACGAACGATGTCGAAGTGGAATACCCTGCTCTTAACGGGTGTTGTCGCAGCTTGCGTCAGCACGGTTTACGCCGCCGATAAAGCCCCGGCCCTCAATTTCAAAGTCAAGAACATCGCCGGCAAGGAAGTGGACCTCGCGCAATATCAGGGCAAAGTGCTGCTGGTCGTCAACGTCGCCAGCCGCTGCGGCCTGACCAATCAATACGAAGAACTCGAAGCGTTGCACGAAAAGTTCGGCGATAAAGGCCTGGCCGTGATGGGCTTTCCTTGCAATCAATTCGGCAAGCAAGAACCCGGCACCGAAGCCGACATCGCCGCCTTCTGCACGAAGGAATACGGAGTGAAGTTCGACATGTTCTCGAAGCTGAACGTCAACACCGTCGAGAAGGATGGCAAGGTGATCGAAGAAGCTCACCCCTTCTACAAGAACCTCACCGCCACCGAAACGAAGCCAGCCAAGCAAGGCAAGATCGGCTGGAACTTTGAGAAGTTCGTCATTGGCCGCAACGGCGAAGTCGTCGCCCGCTTCGCTCCCCGCACCGCGCCAGACGATGCCGAAGTCATTAAGGTGATTGAAGCGGAATTGGCGAAGAAGTAACTTTTTGATTCGCGGCCGTCAACCGATTTTCGCAGCATTCCCACCCCTCGCCTGCTAACCTGCAGAGCGAGGGGCTTGTCATTTGAGGGTATACCTGTGTGCTGTTTTTCGAAGAAGGCGCTCGTTGGCGAGACAAAAGTGTTTGCTCGACTTCTAGGCGATGGACGACAGGCAATTGCCTACCAAATGGACTATCGCGCTGAATC
>JAYTUF010000805.1:0-3834 GCA_043744755.1 Anatilimnocola sp. | reverse complement strand
ACCCCAACCCTCTCCCTGTATCACCGTGGAGTACCACGAGTACCGAGGAGAGGGAGTTCAGAGATCGGACGATAAGGTCTGGTCCCTCTTACGCGGCGTTTTTTGGGCGAGGCGGGATGCCGCGCTTGGCCACACATCGCGCATGAGCGAGAACCGTCTTGCCACGCTGCATGGCACACCCCACAGTGCGGCACCAAGTTCCACCACAGGCCATCGATCTCCCCGGCGGGGAACAGTTGCACGCTCAGATGCAAACCTCGCTCATCGCAAAGACGCAGCGCGATCGCCAGTTCTTGCAGCGCTCGATCTTCAGCAAACGCAGGTTCATTGCGCAGCGCGGTAAACACGTTCGCTAGGTAGTTCGTCTGCTTGGCATTCAGCGGCGACTGCATCCACCAGCCATACCAAAGCCACTGCGTGGGCGGAAAGAGCTGATTGTTTCGTTCACATTTCTGCGATCTGGCCAAGAACAACTCGCTCGGCTGCGGCAGCGGAAACAGGCCATAACAGCCGGCATAACTGGGCTGCCGGAATGTCGACAGTGCGTTCGCGGGGCATTCGGTGCAACACTCTTGCAGCGCGCTTTCGCCGCCGTAGATCACCAACTGTTCGCTCACGCGAAATGCCAGCGAACCATCGGCGCTGATGGCCCGATCATCGCGCACCCGTCCTTCCGCAACCGCTTCCGCGGTGAACCTCGCCGCCCGCAGGTGTCGCTCGACCTTCTCCGGTTGATTCTCCGGCAGCATCTCCCGCAAAGGGCACTGCCGCTCGATGGCCCAGCAGAGAAACTCAGGAGTTGGCGATTTCGCGGCGTTCATTTCAATGCTTGAAATGCCTGCGGCCAGTGAAGATCATCGGCAAGCCATGCTCATTGCAGGCCGCGATCACCTCGGCGTCTTTCACGCTGCCGCCCGGTTGAATAATGGCAATGACGCCGGCCGCCGCCGCGCGGTGAATGGAATCCGCGAAGGGAAAGAAGGCATCGGACGCCAGCACGCTGCCGGGCGCGCGCTGGCCCGCTTTCTGAATCGCGATCTCGACCGAATCCACGCGGCTCATCTGGCCGGCGCCGCAGCCCAGGAGCATGCCGTCCTTGGCGAGCACAATCGCGTTGCTCTTCACGTGCCGCACGATGGCCCAGGCGAATTTAAGTTCAGCCAGCAGCCGTGGTTCAGGCTGCTTCTCGGTAACTATTTTCCATTCCGATTCAGGATCAGCCAGCACATCGGCCTGTTGAACCAACATGCCCCCGTCGATCTGCCGATACGAAGTGGCTGCCGTTTGCGGAGTGAACGGACCGACCTCCAGCAGCCGCACGTTGGCTTTCCACTTGGGCTTCGACTTCAACAGTTCGACCGCGGCGACTTCGAACGACGGCGCGACAATCGCCTCGATGAACAAGCCGGGCTGGCACAGGACTTCCGCGGTGGCGAGATCGATGGGCCCATTCATCGCCAGCACGCCGCCGAACGCGCTTTGAGAATCCCCTTCCAAAGCCTTGCGAGTCGCATCCGCTAATGACGAACCAACGGCCGCGCCGCAGGGGTTGTTGTGCTTGATGACCGCGCAGGCCGCTTGCGACATCGGCCGCACAATGCCCAGCGCGCTATCGAGGTCGAGCAGGTTGTTGTACGACAGTTCCTTGCCGTTAAGCTGCTTCGCGCCGACGAGACTCGTCCCTTTCGCACCGGCCTGCTTGTAGATGGCGGCGAGCTGATGCGAGTTCTCGCCATATCGCAGTTCATTTTCAAGCACCAACGGGATGCTCACCTGGTGTGGAAATTGCTGTCCTAGTTCCTTCGCAAACCAGGCCGAGATGGCCGCATCGTACAAAGCCGTATGAGCATACGCGGCCGCCGCCAACTTACGCCGCAGTTCCAGCGTCGTGCCGCCTTGCTGCTGCACTTCGGCGAGAATCTCGGCGTACTGAATGGGGCAAGTCGCGATCGTGACAAACGCATGATTCTTAGCCGCCGCCCGCACCAGGCTGGGCCCGCCGATATCGATGTTCTCGATGGCTTCTTCGGCGGTGACGTTGGGCCGAGCGATCGTCGCTTCAAAGGGATACAGATTCACGACGACCAGATCGAACAGCGCGATGCCATGCTCGGCCGTCAGTTTCAAGTCTTCATCATGATCGCGGCGAGCGAGAATGCCGCCGAAAATCTTGGGATGCAGCGTCTTCACCCGGCCGTCGAGCATTTCGGGAAAGCCCGTGTAATCGGCGACGTCCCGAATCTTCAGCCCCGCTTGTTCCAAGTGCTTGCGAGTGCCGCCGGTGCTGAAAATCTCCACGCCCGTGGCCACCAAGGCCTGCACAAACTCGGTCAGGCCCCTCTTATCGCTGACACTGATCACAGCCCGCTGCAAACGAGGATTGCTCATGAAAAATCGTTGCCTTGAAACGGAAGGTTGGGGTCTTCCTTTACTGTGTGTCCGCTCGCGCAGGGAGTCAAGCGGAGTTGACAAGCGGCGGCGAATTGACTTGCCTTGATAAGGTCAGGAAAGGTTTCCGCATGCGACGATCGATCTGTCACCGGGCCGCTTGGTTGGGCTTGCGAAATCCAGAAAAGGTGTGGCAATTGATTGAGAGCGTGGGTACATTATCGCACAAGTGCAGACGCTCCTGGACTTCTGACAATTAATCACCGGATGTGAGTATGTCTCTTGTTGTCTCTTGCCAATGCGGCCAGTCATTCGCTGCGAGTCCCCTCCTGGCGGGAAAGACATTGCCTTGCCCCGCGTGCGGACGACCTCTGTGTGTGCCAGCCGAAACACCCCTCGCGCTGCAACCCCTCGACGAGGATCTTTTTGCTGGGCTGAATAGTCCGCCGGCGGCAATCGGCCTGCCTCCGTATTCACAGCCAGTCAGCCAGCGCTCGTACGGCAGCGGCGGCTTGCTGAGTAACACGAACGTGATGATCGGTTCAGCCATCGCCGGCGGATTGCTCATTGGCTGCGTGATCCTTGGCGTGGTATTGATGAGCAGGCCGTCGCAGCAGCCAACGCCGGTCGCAGCCGCGCCGTTTTCAATGTCCCATTCGCCACCACCGGGTTTTCATTCGCCGCCACCAGGTTTTCACTCGCCACCACCGGGTTTTCAAGCACCACCAGGTTTTCAAGCACCACCAGGTTTTCACTCGACACCACCCGGATTTCAAGCACCACCTGCAAGGGCAACGCCACCGCAGCGGTCAATGCCCTCTTTCACGCCTAATTCCGCAAGTACACCGTCCCCGAGTACACAGTCCCCGAACAACAAAATCCATAGTGTGCCGGGACTATTCTCGCTCTCAATGCCTCCCGGTTTTGTTTGGAAAGAAAAGTCCGGTAAAGCCTTCGGGGGAAAGCCCAGTCGGGAGTTTACGGGTGCTTTGGGCGGCAAAAAGAGCTTCATCGTTGTGACCATGGCCGAAATCCCAAATGCTCAGAACGACATACGATTGTCCGTCGTCCAAGGGGAATCACTGCAAACTATTACCGACATAAAAGATATCGGAGCCAAGCTGATTGAGCTGAAAGGACTCGACGTCAAAGGAAAGATTCCCGACGTCGTCGAATTCTCGTACGTCTATGATGACGGCAAATCTCGTAAGCTGGGGGGCGGTCGAATTGTCTTCGGTGCCCGGCGAATCGGGATGATGCATATCATTTGCCGCGAGCAGACAGATTACCAGGCGCTCCAGTCCGCCTTGAGGACGTATCGAGAACTGTAACTAGAACTTGGGCGTATTCATTCCGTGGGTTCCTTGCAACTGATCCTGCACATCCAGGTTCAAACTACCATCGCTCGTATTCCAAGTCACCTGCAGGGGCGTTGTTTCCGGGCGA
>JAYTUF010000804.1:0-3838 GCA_043744755.1 Anatilimnocola sp. | reverse complement strand
CGCGACGGGAGTCCGCGTTTCGAGCTTCCGGATAATTTCCTTGATCTCTTTGTCCCCGAAGCCAATGTCCGAGGACCAATGTTTGATCGAGATGACCTCGCACGAAGTCCGTTGCTTCGCGTCCTTGATCGCCTCGGCGGAGGGTTTTTCAATCGGCTCCTCGCGGGGTATGTAAGGCATAAGCGACTCTTCACAAATGCCATACTGCTTCAACCCAGCGATCAGGCGGTCTGGATGAAATCCTCCGGTCCTGTTCAGGCGGTTCGCTTCGTTGGCAGCCCACATGATGAATTGTTCGGAGAGGTCCACCTGCTTGCCGCGTCGTGCGAGGTCGTACTCGATCACGCCAACCATGGCAAAGGTCTGGCAGGCCCCCCGCATGCCCTGCTGGCGCACGTCTAATTTGAGTTTTTCAAACTCGGGCCGAAGGTCCACCTTCGGAGGTGCGGTCGTAGCTTTCGCAAACGTAAAATCGCCGGAGTTGCCGCCGGTGTCGTACCAAGTTCCGTGGATTCGACTTGGCTCAGTCAGTCGTCCCACGAAGAAAGCCACGTATCCGTCCTTGCGGTCCTGGCGCAGCGAGACGATGCCCTTGTCCTTCCCAGCCACCTCGCCACTCCAACGATCATCCTCTTTGCTACCCGCTTGCGCCGCCGCAGAGCGACCGGCGATCTTGCCGTTCCTGACGGCGAGGACGAGTTCCCATTCTCTTACCTCACCCTCCACCTTTCCATCCAGCTTGAAATCGTACCGGTACGTCCACGTCCCATCAGAATCCATGATCTGTTGAGCGCGGGCTCGATTGATCGCCGCTGGCGATAGGGCAGAGGCAACGCACAGGATCGTGACTGCACGGACTGCCTTGGTAGAGTTCATCACGAACGTCCTTCCCATGCCGAACCATTGATTAGCTCGCCAACAGGCAAACCAACACAAACCCATTCCCAGAACTATCCTTGCCAAGCTACTCGTCCAGAACGAGCGTCGGAACGAATGGTGGGTTGAAGACTAGCCGAGGGGAAAACGGATTGCCAGCGAAATTCGGTCGGGGCAGTCGGGAATTTCCGTTGGTTAGCGGGTCTCTCCGATAAGCAAGATTCGAATCCACTCACACGTTGCTGCCTGATGCGCCTGTTTACCTCGCCCGTCTTCGTCGGACGGACTGGCGCCGCGTTCGAGCAACAGCCCGATGATGGCCGCCTGCTGCTGGCGCGAGTGCTCCGAACCGCTCCCCCCTCGCCCGGTGGTCTGAACGGCGAGGTGCAGGGGCGTCGACCCGGCTTTGTTCGGTGCCCTCGGGTTCGCGCCGGCATCCAGCAGCGCCCGAACCGCGGCCAACGACCGCGTTCGCACGGCCCTGTGCAGCGGTACCACGCCGGATTTGTCCAGGGCGTTGGGATTCGCACCGACCGACGCGAGGTACGCGATCGTCTCGGCCTGTGCGGTCGGGTCCCAGTGGTTGGCGTCCGCCGCGTAGTGAAGGGGTTCGGCTCCGCGGCGATTCTTCGCGCGGCAATCCGCCCCGTGCGCGACGAGGAGTTCTGCGACCGGACGGCGAAACGCGGCGGCCGCTATATGGAGGGCCGTGTCGCCGGCGTAAAAGTAGTGCGCAATTTCGGCAAAAAAGAACGTCGATGCGTCTTGGCGCGTCGCGCCGATGTCCGACGGCGCAGTGGCCAATGAGGGACTGACCGCCAAGCGGCGGGCCACTTCGTCGATGTCGCCCGTCACAACGTGTCGGACGAAAACAAAAAAAGCCGAGTTCACCTTTGGCATCGGGTTCTCGTTTCGGCGAACGATCTCGTTCAGCAGCCGGGGCCGGGTGAGCTAAGAACCGGGTAGAGCCATCGTGCCCCCGCCGTCGGTTGCGGCGCTAGGTTCGGCTCGGGCTTCCCCCCAACTCCTGCCCCAACCGCCGGTAGAGTTGCTCGTCGTGTCGGCGAAGGGCTTCCGGGTCGAGGGCCGGTTGCTGCTCCCGCGGCGGGTCGCACTCGTTTCGCTCGACCACCCGGATCGTCACCTCATCCCCGATGCCCAACGGATCGCGCCCACGTGAGCGTCCCGCGGCTGAGTTGACCGGCGTCCGGGTGCCCGGTGACGCTCAACGCCATCGTGGCGGCGGTCGGCTGGCCCACCCCCATCCCCGCGAAACGGGCGAGCGAGTCTGGGTGCAGCGACACCCGGCCGACCGACGCCATCAACATCCCGAACCCATCCAGCCCGGCGGTGCAGACGAGTTGGCCGTTGCGGTATACCTCGAAGCAGACCATACGTTTCTCCGACTGCCGCCGAACGACCCAGCTCAGCGGCGGCGGGATACCGATGAGCTTGAACTCCCTGAAGCGAATCTTGCCCCGCCGTCCACTGCAGCTCCTGGGGTTGCGGGCGGGGAAGTTCCTGGGGTGGCGTTGACTGCTTGGGCCGTCGGCTTCACTCGCTATAGAGCCGCGAAGCCCTGCCCACTTGCTCTAATCGGTGATCGGCCGGTCCATGACCTCCGGGATGGGTCTTGCAAACTCCGAGCGGCGATCCGAATTCACGACTTGCCCCTCGAAGTCGAACGGGACGGCCGCGGTTTTGCATTCGGATCCGGCAATGCGGCTTTCGATCCGCTCGAGGGTCGCAAAGACGTCGCGGTCCGTAGTGTCATCCGGTTCCGAGGCCGAGCGATACTGCGAGTAATAGTGCTCGGGGTCCGAGTACCAGTACAACGTAGTCGGCATCCGAAGGGCGGCAGCGGTTGAAATCGAAGGGGAGTGGTAGACGCCAACATCATGCAAACAAAACAGGGGTGGGCATCGCTCCACTTGCGTAAGCGACGCCGAACCCTGTTGCTATGCGCATTGACTATTTGCGGACGACCAGCGGCTCGGGGATGCGGTTTGGGGGTGGGTTGCCGGAGTTGTGAATCTGTTGCAACTCTGCTTCAGTTAGGAATCTCGGCGGTCGGAGTTTTTCTGGTATTGGGATTCCGTGCATTTCCAGATCTTGCCAAGAGTTCGCCATTTCGTGCCATTGAATTAAATCGCCACGCGACTGCCGGCTGGGGGGAACACGTCCGGAGGGGCGACCGAAAATGCATAGATATTGACAGATTTCAACACGTTCTTTTCTATCATATTGGACTTGTACAATATCTCCGTGATCGATGTGCTTAATTTTGCACATAAATGCAGCGTCATGGCTGTGACAGCCACCATTTTTCAAGAAGTCGGAAAAGGGGAATCGTCGCGGATTGCGGCCAATCCTTTGTATCGTAATCTCAGTTAGCGTGATTGATGTAACAAATCCTGTATAAGTAATCCCCTTGAAATCTCGCTCGGGATATTGGTCTTCGAGCGACATAGGCTGACCGAGTTTTGGCTTAGTGTCACCTGTAATCGTTGCCAAAAATCCAACATAAATCAATACTGCAATAGGCATTCCAATCTCCAGTTATGAATTTAAAATTGAACGTTGCCAGTTTATGAGTTGAACCACCATTCATTGTTCAGATTGCCAGTTACCGAAATCGTAAATTGCGTCGTTTCGCCATTTACTACTGTGATTGGTGGTTGATTGTTTGGAACACAGCCTGCCACAGTTAAAAATTGCCAAAATAGGGTGGAAGTTCCACCCTTACTCGCCCCTATGGTCCGGTCTTGACGAGACGCAGCTCCCGTATTTAGTGGGGTATTATTTTATTACGATCATCGGGTCGGGCACCGGTGGGTTCGGCGGCATTCGCATCGACTTCAGCTCTTCCTCGGTCGGCAGCCGGGGCGGTAATAACTTCGCCGGGATGGGGATGCCGTGCATTTCGAGGTCTTGCCAGGCGTTTGCCATTTCATGCCATTGC
>JAYTUF010000803.1:0-3839 GCA_043744755.1 Anatilimnocola sp. | reverse complement strand
TGAATCGCGATTAGCCATGATCCTACCGATTCCCGTCAACGTGGGTTCACCAGAAGATGCGGTGAAGTTTATCAGCCTCGATGCTTATCGCAATTTTTTCCAGGAATTGAAAAAAGGCTTTCCACAGCCCAAACTACCACTCGCGAAGCGGAGCGCCTTCGGTGGCGGCGCCGAAGAAAAGAAGCCGCTGGTCGTCGTCGAGGTCGGCAACTATGTTGCGTCATTCGTGCCGAGTCTCAAAGATTTCGGACGGCTTGACGCTGACTTTCGCCTGCCTGCCGAAACTTGGGATGCCCTGCCCCAGTATGCGGACTATGGCTTTACTGTCTTCCAGCTCAAGGCTGAAGCTCAGTCCGTGCATCCGATCGCGTTCACATTTCCTTCGCGCTTGCGTGCCGAGATTTTCTTTCCGACAGTCCACATTCATGATGGCAAGGTAGAGACAAAGGCGACGTTCGAACACACGCTATATGCGCAACCGGAAGCGGTTGACCAGGTAATGCCGGAACATTGGGAAGAATCAAATCGCCCCGCGGGAAAATTTGTTGATCACCGCCGCTCGTTCGGGTTGATAGATCCGGCACAGCATTGTTTCAGGCGTGAGCTGCGCGGACAATTGAAAAACGCGGATATCATCATTCCCTTAGCATGATGTCTCACTTGAAAAACCGCACGGCGTTTTCAAACACCGCCAGGCCATCGCCCCGCTCGTGTTGCTCGCGGGTCCAGCGGGGGTGGTGCGTCGGATCGATGTGACGTTCGGGGTGTGGCATCAGGCCGAAGACGCGGCCGGTGTCATCGCACAGGCCGGCGACATTGCGCTGAGCACCGTTCGGATTGAGTGGATAGGGTAACAGCCCTGCCATCGTCAGCGGAACCATTCCCTCCGCGCCATCCTGGGGAACGTCATACCGTAGCGCGAGTTGGCCCGCCGCATCGAGCGCGTCGAGCGTGGCGGCATCGCGGGCAATGAATCTTCCTTCCGCATGGGCGATCGGCAGGTACATCGATTCGATACCGTTCAGAAAGACGCACTTGCTGCTAGCGGTTCGCAGCCAGATCCAGCGGTCTTCGAATTTGCCGCTGTCGTTAAGCGTGAGCGTCGCCTGCGGTTCATCGGCCCGGTCCGGCAGCAGGATGCCCGACTTAATCAAGATCTGAAAGCCGTTACAAATGCCGAGGATCAACTTTCCCGCCGCGCGAAACTCCTGCAGCGTATCGCGGAGGTGATGCCGAATCTGGTTGCCGAAAATCCGTCCCGCGGCGATGTCGTCGCCATAGCTGAAGCCGCCCGGAATGCTCAGGATTTGAAAGTCCGCCGCGAGCGCCGGCCGCTCCAGCAGCCGATTCAGATGCACGACTTCCGCCCGCGCTCCCGCCGTTTCAAACGCGAAGGCCGTTTCCTGGTCGCAGTTGCTCCCCGGAGCCCGCAAAATCAACACACGCGGCGTGGGCATCGGCCATCCTTGTGAAGGAACGCGGAAGGTGAAAACGTCAGCGTAATCATGGTAAGGGATCAGGGGACAGGAGTCAGGGGGTCAGGAGTCGGGAGGTCAGGAGGCAATCGTGTAAACAGACCTTGAAACTCCATCCCTAGCCCCTAGTTACTATCGCAAAGTCCTTGTAAACTAGACCTACCTCTTCGGGCGGCTAGCTCAGTTGGTTAGAGCACCATGCTCACACCGTGGGGGTCGCAGGTTCGAATCCTGTGCCGCCCATTTGAAATAGATTTAGTTAGCGATTGCCTTACATTACGAGCCGTTTTGACGGCGAGTTCATTGGCTGTCACCAATGACGAATCAGCCCAACGAAGCGCAACCGGCCTCAGCCGCCGACATGGACAGCGCGAAATTGGGCATTCGCTCGTTAGATCACGGCGAACTGCCCGCCTGGCGCACGGCGGATTTGCCGGAACCGTTGCCGTTTTCGTTCTGGAACACGCTGCGCACGATTGGCCCCGGGGCGATTCTGCTCGCGGCGGCGATCGGTGGCGGGGAGTGGATCGTCGGTCCGTTGATGGCCGTGAAATATGGCCCCGCCATTCTGTGGATTGCAACCACCGGCATCATCATCCAGTCGTTGTTCAATCTGGAAGCGGTCCGCTACACGCTGTACACCGGCGAGCCGATCATCACCGGCATCATGCGACTGCGCCCCGGGCCGAAGTTCTGGGCGCCGTTTTATCTGGTCATCGGCGCTGCGCAGCTCGCGACGCCGGCCTTGGCCGTCGGCTCGGCAAACGTGCTGGTGATTGCCTGGGTGGGCGATACGCCGGGGCCGGAATATGCCATGGCCCGCGGTATCACGGCGATGGTGATCGTGCTGATCACCGTGGTGCTACTGCAATCGGGGAAGTCGATTGAGAAGGTGCTGGAGCGGGCCTCGTGGCTGATGGTGGCCTGTATCTTCACGTTCCTGTTTGCCGTGAACATCGCGTTCGTGCCGGCCAGCGCCTGGGGCAGAACATTGCAAGGCTTCGCGATTCCGCATGCTCTCCCCGCGAACGTGGACATCGTGCTGCTGGGCCTGTTCGCTGCCACGGCTGGCTCAGGTGGACTCGGCAACCTCACGATCTCGAATTGGTTCCGCGACAAGGGTTTTGGCATGGGTCGCTACATGGGGAGCATCGGCAGCGCCCTGCGCGAAGGTCACGCCGACCTGGCGACCGTGGGCTGCGTGTTCCCGCCCACGACGGAGAATCTGCGGCGGTGGCAGTCGTGGTGGCGATACGCAATCGCCGATCAGATGGCGCTCTGGGCAGTGGGCTGCTTCTTGGGAATGTTTCTGAACGTGAATCTCGTGCTGCACATCGTCAGCCCGGGCGCAAAGGTGGACGACAACACCCTCGGCGCGTTTCAAGCCCTGTATCTCTCGAAGTTCTGGACCGGCCTGTGGTGGCTGGCCTTGATCAACGGCTTCTGGATTCTCTATTCGACGCACATGGGCAACACCGATTGCCTGGTGCGGACATCCACGGACATTCTCTGGTCGGCTTCGCCCAGAATCAGGCAATGGTCGGCGAGCAAGCTGTACGCCACGATCCTGCTGGTGTTCACCGTCTGGGCCCTCGTCGCCGCGAACTTCGGCAACGTCCTTTCACTCTTCAAAATCCTGGGCATCGTCGCCAACCCCATCATGGCCATCGCCGCCGTGCAAATCTGGCGCGTCAACACCCGGTTCCTGCCCAAAGAAATCCGCCCACCGCTGTGGCGTCAGATCGCCCTGGCCGTGTGCGCTCTGTTTTATGGAAGTCTGACGGCGGCGCTGGTTTGGAATATGTTTAGGTAGACGGAAGGATAGCAGTCGAAGTCCAAACAGCGGTTACTGCGACCGCAGGTCAAAATCCTGGGTATTGTTCCCCGCCACAACTTGCGCGGTGAGCGTGCTCTGCTCGTGGTAAGTGGCCGGAATGTATTGCTGAATTTCGTCAACCATGGCGTCGTCGGGCGCGGGTGGCCCGGCCTTGACCTTTTTTCCCGTGGCCCGCATTGCGCGGATGCGAACGATCTTGTTGCCGGGAGTAACGGACTCCTCCGTGCCGAGTTTGTATTTACCGTTTTGGATCGTCCCTCCCGCAACCGGCCCGATTCCGTCGGACGGCTCAAAGACAATCAGGCCGTTCTCAATCGGCTGTCCGTCAAAGGTGACATTCCCTTGAATGATTGCCAGGCTGCTGCCGCAGCCGAGGCACATTCCGAAAGCAATCAGGCTCAATCCCCACGCAGCCCACGACGTTTGCCTGGCAACATGCATACATTTGTCATTTCAAAATAGTGACCGCTGCGCCAAAAACGCCAACAGCTTACCAACGGATCATTAGTAGGGGCCGATTGTTTCAC
>JAYTUF010000802.1:0-15224 GCA_043744755.1 Anatilimnocola sp. | reverse complement strand
GCCGGCGATGAGTATCACGGCCCAGGTCAGACGGTGAGAGGTTGTGGTCATTTTCTGCTGCTCACCTTCGCCGCGAGTCGTCTGGCCACGGCAGCACTGCTGAGTTCGCGCAGTGCATCCTTCCCCACCCAACGGGCCGCGGCGTTTGTGGATTCGGCGAGGCGCTGGGCGACTGCAATGGCGGCGGCGTTGAGGGCCAGGTTCCGTTTGCCGATGCAGCGGAGGGCCCAGTTCACTCCCTTCTTGACGAAGTTGCGGTCGTCGTCAGCGGCAATCTCGATCAGCGCGAGCCCCTCGGCAAACTGCTCGTCGCTGGCCTGCTTGTCGTGCGCGACGAGACTCGCCAGCAGTGCGAAGGCCCCGCGCTTCACGAATTCTTGTTTGCTCTTGGCCCACTGCTTCACCTTTTTCCAGGCGTGCGGAGTCCGGTCGAAGAGGGCGAAACAGACCGTATCACAGATGGCCCAGCTATCGAACTCGTTGCACCAGCGATCCATCTGGGCGGGCGTGATCATCGCCGGGTCGTCCGTAAAGGCAGCCATCATCCGTGCTTCGTAACAACCCGTCTCCCATAGTCCGGCCGCCAATTCATGATTCCGCCCCAGCTTTTTCGCGAGCGTTCGCATGGCCCCAACCGACACACCCAGAGCGTTCTCAGAAGGAATTGCATATCGCGCCATGCCATCGCGCACCTTCTTCGTGGCCAGACGCTTGAGCGAGGCGAGCACGGCCGCGACTTCGGCGCTCGGGGGCGTGGTTTCGGGGTTACGAGCGGGCATCGGCGTCTTTCAATCCTTGGATGTCGAGCTTGTCGCTGCATCAGAATCAGTAGACCGAAGCGAGTCAATTCGCCTCCGCGAACTTTACATGTTCTAACTTGGTGCGCAAACTCGTGTCACGAATTGGTTGACTACGCCCATAGTCAATAACTCCGATGCTAACTACATCGATAGGCAAAGCTTCCCGTCTTCAGGAAAAGACCGTCCCGATGCCGCGCTGCTCATTTCAGTCATCAGCAAATTGGGTCCTCGTCAATCGATTCCCGCGCTGTCCGTGGGAGTCGAGGGATCGCAACAGTCTCTCCAACAGAGGTTTTCAGCCATGCGATTTATGAAACCAGTTTCTCGCCCGGGTCTGCTAGCCTATGGCAGCGGGCTGTGCTTGTTGGCCGTGGTCGGCGTTGTGCCGTGGACGGTTGTGGCCGCTCAGGCTCCAGCGCCGGAAACGATTGAGCCGAAGCCGAACGCCAAGGTCGATCCGAAACCGGTTGTAGCCGTAGAGTCGTCACCAGTGAAACAGGTCGAGGTGAAGGCAGAGAAGGTTCAGTCCGGTGGTGAGCGTGGCAAGTTTGTGTCCTATCAAGACGACACGCTCACCATCCGCGCCAATGACGGCACGCTCATTAAGAATGGGCTTTCGGATAGCAGTAAGGCCTTCGTCTGGCATGACGAGGGCGGTTTCAAATCGGCCGAAACGGCCGCAACTTTGAAGCAAGTCAAAGTTGGAACTTGGATTCATATTTTGGTTGAGAAGGGAACGGCGACGATTCGCATCGGCGCTCGCAAAGCCCAGACCGTTGGATCGTTTGTATCGTTCAAAGACAATCGCCTGCTGATCCTCAGCAAGAATCTTGGCGAGAGCTTTGTCAAGAAGTATGGCAACCAGGTGCACTTCAATAAATTCCGCGACGATGTCCAAGCCTTTGAGAGCGTTGATGGCGGCGATTATCAATTGCTTGGTTTCGCCAATAAGGTCTTAAGCAATGTCAAGGAAGGGACAGTCATTACTGTCAGCGGTGAAGGGGACGACAATATCACACTGGTGCAGGTCGGCGTGCCGGCCAAAAAGTAATACAACCGTGCCCTTGGTCTGACCATCCGATAACTTTTACGGAGGCTTTCTGCCATGTGCCTAATGCAACTTTCCAGGCGGGTCTTTCTCGTTTTCGGCCTGCTGTCAGGTGCCGCACTCTCCTCGATGGCGATCTCCGCGGAACAGCCCAAACCAAGGACGTTGAAAGGCGAATTCGCGTCGTTTGAAGACGGCAAGTTGACAATCAAGGTGTATAACCGCGACTCGCGCAAAGGCAACACTCCCGATTTAACGACAGCAGTCATTCCGGCTAGCGCCAAGACCCTGATCTGGAATCATGACGAGCGCAAGTTGCAACCGGTCGATACCATTGAGGCCATGCGTCAATTAACAGCGCTGGTAACGCCCGTTGACGCTTCCCATGTCGAGACGGCCGAGACCATGCTTTGGCGCAAGGCGGGTGCCGGCCTGGTGATCCAAATTGCCAAGGGCAACGTTACCATTCGCATCGGGGAAAACAGTTTCCCTCCGTTCGGGGGCAACCTGATTTCATTCAAGGACGACTTCCTCTTGTTTCAATTGAAGGATCCCAGTCCAGCGCTGCGCAGAAATTATGGTGACTCCGTGAGATTCAAAATGAATGAAGCCATACCTGTCTATGAAAGTATCGACGGCGGCGAATATCAGCGTGTCGGCACGCCGCGCACTGCCTTTGCAAATGTTAAAGAGGGCACAGAGATCACCGTCTTTCACAATTACAAAACGGAAACGGATGAGTTTTATCTCGTGCTGGTTGGCATGAAGAAGAAGTGAGCAAGTGCGATTGCCGTGATGCTGACGTGTGTCGATACGAAGATTGGATCCGAGCCATGAAATTACTTCTCCCGTCGCTTTGCGCGTTGTTACTTGCGACTGCGACGTTCGCCGCCGAGCCGGTGACCTTTCACACCCGCACGGCGCAGAGTGGCCTTTGGTCCGATGTTCAAACTTGGGAGAAAGGTCGTGCGCCCCAAGCGGGCGATTTTGTGCAGGTGCGGACGGGGCACACGGTCACTTACGATGTCGATTCCAAGGCGGCCATTCGGATGGTGCATATCGCGGGGACGCTCGCGTTTTCGCGCGAGAAGTCAACGCTGCTCGATGTGGGACTGATTAAGATCGAGCCGAGTGAGACCGCGACCGAAGATGGTTTCGATTGCCACGAAGTCATTCAGGCCTCAACCATAGGTGGTTCGATACCGGTGCTTGAAATCGGCACGCTCTCGGCGCCGATTCCCGCGGGAATCAAGGCGACGATCCGCTTGCGGCATTTTAAAGGGACGAGTACCGAAACGCTTCCCGCCATCGTCGCTTGCGGCGGTCGCTGGGACGTCCATGGCGCGCCGCTGAAACGGACCTGGGTCAAGCTGGCCGCACCGGCCAAGATGGGAGAGACGCAGGTCACTCTGGATGAACCGATGCGGGACTGGCGCTCCGGCGATCGGATCATCATCACCAGCGGAGAATCGCAAGGCCCCGAAGCGGGACACACTTTTCAGAAGCGACCCTTTGGCCGCCAGAAGCCGGTGGGGACTGAAGAGCGAACGATCGCGGCGGACGGCGGCGAACAGTCGACAGGCAATGTACTCAAGCTCGATCGGCCGCTGGACAAGCCGCACCGCAGCGAAGATTGGATGCGCTGCGAAGTCGTCAACCTCTCGCGCAACATTGTCATCGAATCGGCTGAACCGGCCGGCGTCCGTGGTCACACCATGTATCACCATGGCTCCTCGGGCGGCATCAGTTATGCGGAGTTTCGCCATCTCGGCAAGGAAGGGGTGCTCGGCAAGTATGCGATTCACTTTCATCTGGTCCGCGACACCATGCGCGGCAGCGGCGTGACCGGCGCGAGCATTTGGGATTCGCACAATCGCTGGATCACGGTTCATGGCACCGATCATTTGCTGATCCGCGATTGCGTGGGCTATCAATCGCGGGGGCATGGATATTTTCTCGAAGACGCCACCGAGCAATGGAACGTGTTCGACCGCAACCTGGCCGTGCAAGCGTTCGGCAGCACGCCGCTGCCTAAGCAGGTGCTGCCGTACGATCCTAACGATGGGGCCGGCTTCTGGTGGGCGAATGGGAGAAACACCTTCACCCGCAACGTCGCCTGCGAGAACGATCGCTATGGCTTTCATTTTCAGATCACCAAATCGCCGGGCTTTGATCCGGTTCTCCGCGTCCGCGAGTCGGATGGCACGGTGGCCGCGCGGGATGTGCGAACCATTCCGCTGTTGCGATTTGAAGACAACGAATCTCACGGCGATGGACTGTTCAGCTTTCGCTTCGGCGACGAGACACACGGGGCGGTGCATGGCGATCGCGAGCATCCCTTCATTATTAAGAATGTGCGGGCCTGGGCAGCTCACTACGCAATCCGGCCCAACATGCAGTTTCTACTGCTCGACGGCTTGCGCGTGAAGAGTGCCGCGTTTGGCATCTATCACCCCGATTATGCGGCGCACGTTTATCGCGATATGGCCTTCGACAACATCACGCAGGAACCGCTCAACGGCGGCCATGATGAAGAGAGCGTGCCGCCGGGCGACTTCACTTTCGACGGTCTCACATTGGCGAATTGCCAACTGGGCCGCGATCCACTGATCCAACTGACGGGCATCGCGTCGAAGTCGGGACTGGCCGGGCATTTCCGCGGCGTCACCATCACGAACAGCAAGTCGAGCAGCAGCGGCGTCGTCGATTTCGGCGGGGGACCGCGGACCAACAGGACCGAGCATCCAGTGAACTACTTCTTTCACGATGCGCCCTTGGCCGGCAATGTGACGCAAGTGGGCAGCAGTAAGATTCCGTCCGTGGTCAAAGCGGAAACTTATCGTAGCATCGATGGCTGGACTGGCCCCGAAGCGCGGGCGGCCGTGGTCAAAGGTGTTCCGTTTCCAGAGTTGCTCGCGCCCGTGGACGATCTGCCGCCGGCAACTCTCATCACTCAAATCCAGACAGACGGCAAGCAGCGCATCATCCGCGGTGTATCCCACGATAACGGCGAAGTAGCGAGCGTGACGGTCAATGGCCAGCGCGCGCAGATCACGTCGCAGCAAGCGGGTGTCGCCGATTGGAGCATCACGCTGGCCGAGCCAGAGGGTGCTCGCTGGTTGGCTTACGCGATTGACCGCGCCGGCAACCAGGAAAAGCTGCCGCACAAAATCGGTGCTGCCGCGGTGCAGCATGACGGTCACTAGCCGTTGCCCGCCTTGCTTTATTGGCTTTGGGCGACAAGGATAATGTTCAGGGTCGAACTGGCCCCGCGCCCTCCCGCCTCTCCCCTACCACCGAAGCCTGTGTGATGCGAATCCTCGTCCCGGGAGCTCATCCCCGCGCCGTCCAATTGGCGGAACTGTTGCAAACCGCCGGCCACGAGGTTGTGACGGCAGCCGAGACCGCCGACGTTGTTCTCTGCTGCCAAGCCGATGACAATGACGGCCCTGTCTATCGCCACCAACTGCTGGAACTGCTTAGTGCGCTGGGCTCGCAGCTTCGCGCGCCGTGCCTCGTCTGCCTGGTTTCGCTGGAACCGAATCTGGTCTGGCCTGCCGGCTTTTGTCACACCGCGTGCACGACGCTCCGTTTTTCGGGCACCGCCGAGCGGTTCCCGGTCACCCGCGCTCATCTGCAAAGTCTGACGCTGCCGACGCCCGCCGATTTAATCTTGGGGGCGGATGCTGACGCCGACAAGAAAGCCTTACGGACCATCTGGCAAGGCCTGTTTGAATCGCAAGACCCGCTGCCGATAGGCGGAATCTTTGAGGCGGAACTGGCCGCTGAATACAAACCGCAGAATGTACGCCAGGCGTGATTTCGTGAATGGGAAAGCAAAAATCGGAGTGCTACGAGCGATAGTGTCCTCATCCAATCGGAATAGTGTTAGGATGACTTCGATGATAACCCTACCAGGCTTCGATGCGATCGCAGCGTCGCGGTGGCAAGCCGTCGCCCCGAGCGAAACAGCTCGCGCCGGCGGGGCCGGAATGTCCATTCGCTTCGAGGTGGGCCAGTGTTCGCTCGGCGCGATCCTGGTGGCAGCGACCGGAAAGGGCGTGTGCGCGATTCTGCTGGGCGACGATCCCGCCGAACTGGTGCATGATTTGCAGGATCGATTTGACCAGGCAAAACTGCTCGGCGGCGATGCAGACTTTGAATACACCATCGCCGCGGTCGTCGGTTTGGTCGAAGCGCCGAGCTTAGGGCATGATCTGCCGCTTGATATTCGCGGCACCGCGTTTCAGCGGCGCGTCTGGCGAGCGCTGCGGGAAATTCCGCTTCGCTCAACGGCTACCTACTCCGAGATTGCCCAGCGTCTTGGTCAGCCGGCTGCCGTGCGCGCCGTCGCGAACGCTTGTGCGGCCAACCCGCTCGCCGTTGCCATCCCTTGCCATCGCGTCGTGCGGACCGATGGTTCGCTGGCCGGCTATCGCTGGGGAATTGAGCGGAAGCGGGAATTGCTGCGGCGAGAACGCGTGTCAGCCGGCACTAGGGCGATTTCGGAAAGTAGTCGGCTGCGGGCCAATCGCGAACGGCGTCGAGCGCCTGATGCAGCGGGCCTTCCAGCTCGCGCGTCAAATGCGCCGCGGTCGGACTGAGCCGGCTGTTGAACAGCACGGCCACGTTGAGGCCATCGTACCGCCTCATCAGAAACGTCGCGGTCCCCGGCAACGAACCAGTGTGCCAGGTTGTCTTCCTTTGATCGACCGGACGCACGCTCCAGCCGAGGGCATAATACGTTTCGCTATTCTTTAGCGGCGGCGGCTCGAACATGGCCTGGATCGACTCCGCCTTCAGAATCGGGCACTTGTCGGGATCGTCAAAGGCTTTTGCAAAGCGGACCAGATCGACGGCCGACGCCAGCCAGCCGCCGTGCGAATCGAGCGTTTCGAGCTTGAAGGCGCCGTAAGGCGAGGAACCCTGGCGACCACGATTGGCTTCGAACACGGAACCCGCGAGGCCCGGATCGTAATAACGAACTTCGTTCGCAGCGCGATCCGCGAGGTGCGAACCGCCGATCCGCATCGTGGTGATTCCTAGCGGCGAAAGCACCTGCTGTTTGACGTATTCGTCATACGGTTGTTTCGTGAGCTTTTCGATCACCCGGCCCAGCAGGCAGTAGCCATAGTTGGAATACGCATATCGCTCACCCGGCGCGAAATCAAGCGGCAGGCCCCGCATGTTGCGAATGATGTCATGAACCTCGGCCGGCGCCGGCTTGCCGAGCGCGTCGGCGAAGCGGAGCGATTGAAACATGCCATCGAATGACTTCTCACGGTCCCAGCCGCCGCGATGTTCCAGCAACTGACGAATGGCGATTTCCGCCTGCCGTTCATCAATTTTGGCACCCTTGAGCAACAGCGGTTCGTCGTCGATGATCTCAAACACCGGCTGGTCAAGCTTTAGTTTTCCTTGCTCAATCAGTTGCAAAATGGCAACAGCGGTAATGGGCTTGCTGATGCTCGCGATCCGAAACAGACTCTGCGGCGTGACCGGCTCGCGAGTCGATACATCGGCAAAGCCAAATCCGCGGGCATACACCAGCCGGCCCTGGTGAGTGACCGCCACCGCACAGCCGGGCACGCGATGCTTGCTCATGAAGGCGGGGAACAATTCATCGAGCGCGGCGATCTTCGCGGGCGAGTTTTTCTCGTTGGTCGTTTCCCAAGAGGGACCTTTATATCCAGGACCGCGCAAAACCCTACCCGGCCGTCGCTTTGTCTGTTGGCCTTCGTCCCACACCAGTTCGCCATTCACGAGCACATGCTGCATTCCCTCCGCCTGGGCGTGTGGCTCGGAAACGGTGGCTTTGTCAGTGAAGCGGGATTCATCGAACACGATAATGTCCGCCGCGGAGCCGATCGTGATTCGCCCGCGGTCATAAGCACAGATATTGTTCGCCGCCGCGGCCGAAGCTTGAGCGACTGCTCGCTCCAATGAAATTGTCTTCTGCTCGCGCACGAAATGGGCGAGCACCCGCGGTAAAGCGCCATAGGCCCGCGGATGCGAAGCAATGCTTGAGCCGCCGGCGGGACCGACATCCGTGCAGAACGAAACAAAAGGCTGCTGCATCGCGCGGACGATGTTCGCTTCGGTCATGCTCTCGGGCAAGACAAAAGCCCGCGTTTTGACCAGTTCAAAAAACGTGTTCCACGGGTCTTCATCGCGGACTTTGGCAATCGCAGCGAGGCTCTTGCCGGTGTTGCCCGCGAACCGCCCGTCGGCCACCGCGCCGACGATCAGTTTGTTCCAATCGCTGCCGATGTGGCGATACCAATTTTCCCAGCCTTCTTCGGATTCCATCTCGCGGCGGATGGTGGCCCGCAGTTCCGCATCGTCCAGCTTCGCACGCAAAGCGGCATCGCCGGCGGCGAAATGGCGGGGATGAATCAGCGCAGAGATGCCCAGGCCGTTGTTGATATAGGGATAGATGTCAGCCGTTACCTGTTGTCCGGCGGCCCGCGCAGCTTGGATCTTCTCAATGGCCAGCGCCATCTTGGGCCAGTTCTGCTGGCCGGCTGCTTTCAAGTGAAAAATGTGTACGGGTGTCTTGGCGGAGTTGCCGATGGCGAGTGCTTCGTCGATGGCTTCGAGCAGTTTGTCGCCCTCGTTGCGCATGTGCGTGAAATACTTGCCGCCGTATTCACCGGCCACGCTGGCGAGCTCCGCGATCTCCTCCTGGCTGGCATAAACAGCCGGCGGATAGATCAGCGACGTCGAAAGACCAATTGCCCCCGATTCCATTCCTTCGCGGACGAGCGCTTTCATTTGCTGCATTTCTTCCGGCGATGCGCGGCGGTCAACATCGCCGAGCACGATCAGCCGGGCTTGCGTGTGTCCTACGGTCTGCACAATGTTGACGGGCAGGCCTTGCATTTCTAGCAATTGAAAATACTCCGCTGTCGTTTGCCAACCTGCGGAACGGGCGGCCTCGGCGGAAAGTGGCGCCTGCGAAACACCTTCGCCGCAGTTGATGGTCGTGATTCCCTGGGAAAGGAGGTTCGCCGCCGTCGCGGGATTACGCAACAGCGGCGTCGCGGTCTGGCCCATCATGTCGACGAATCCAGGCGCGACGATCAGCCCTTTCGCATCGATCACGCGCGCAGCGCTGGCCGCATCGACGCGGCCGATCTTGACGATTCGTCCATCGCGAATGGCGACATCGGCGACATACCAGGGCGCGCCCGTGCCATCGACGATGCGGCCGCCCTGGATGACGACATCGTACTTTTCCGCCGCGTGAAGAGCGCTGATCAGTGACAAGCAAAAGCAAATGGCCATCGAGCGCGCGAAGAATTTCATGGTGCTGCCTGCAAGGGAGAAAGAACCCGCAACCAACCGCAGCCAATAAGTTAGGGCTGCCGCGCGCCAGTTGCAAATTCATTGCCGAATCGTGCTTCAGGCCCATCTGTCGCCCTTGCCAGGGCTGGGAAGCCGTTTGGGAACCACTTCCCAGGGCTGTCGCCCTGGGCTACTTTCTGTCGCCGCTACCGCGGCTAAGACACGCCTCGCGTCCGCAGTTTTTAGCCCGGAGGGCGCAAGAAAGTAGCCCACGGCGAAAGCCGTGGGGATTAGGGCCAATGCAATTCAAGCCCTGGCAAGGGCGACAGACGGAATACACAATCCACGTCTCAGGCGGATTACCGTCGATGTGAATTACACGGCGGCGCTAACCCCAGAACCCTTGCAGCCGTTCTTTCTCCACCATGCCCAGCGGGAACTTCTTCGCGAACGGATGTTCGGCGATGCCGGCGAATTCGCGGAGCGCGGTGTGGAGATGTTCGGGGCGAACGCGAATCCCTTTTTCCTTGTCGCAGGCCAGCGTGGCGGGATCGATAGGGACGTGGAATTGCTTATCGTCCGTCGCGCCGAGGACACGGTTCCCCTTGATCCCCTTCCCCATGAACATGATCGAACCGATGGACCAATGGTCCTTGCCGTTCCCCTTGTTATAGGTCGGCGTGCGGCCCATTTCGCTTTGCACGATCACCACCAGTTGTTCGCGGATTTTCAGCTCCTCCGCGCGACGCAGCACATAGGCGATGCCGGCGAGAAACTCGGGAATCAGCTTCATCTGATCGGGGTCGTTGTTGGCATGGCTATCGAACTGACCGATGGTCAGATTGGCCGAAACGCAGACGCCCGCTTTGAACGATGCCAGCGCGATCTCGGCTTGCTGCGACATGCGTTCCTTGGGGCTGTTCGTGGGGATGTACTCCGTCACGCGTTGCAGGGCCTTCGAGTTCACTTGCGCGGCATAGAGCATGTTCTGCGCGCGTTCCGCCCGCGGCAAGCGAGGCTGCGCGCCATCGGCCTGGTTCTGCTCGGCCAGGGCTTGTTCGATGCGATCGATGGCGAAACGGTCGTGATAAGGCGAGCGGACGTTGCCTTCAATCGAATCGGCATTGGCAATTCGCTGCAGCGATGGCAAATAAGGCACGCGCGACATGGCCACAACGTTCCCCGTGTTCGAGTAGTTGCCGAATGTTAGAAACGCCAGGGGACACGTCGGCCCCTGGCAACCGGCGACGAGGGCGGCGAAGGTGGGATAGGCCATGCTATCGAGCTTGCCGGTGGCCATGTATCGCGAGCCGGGCGAATGGTTGTTCACCGAGTAATCCAAGCCGTTGAACACCAGCAGCTCATCACCGAACTTCTCATAAAAATCCTCGTTGCTCAGGCCGGCCTCAATGTGCTTCGCGGTCGGCGCGTACTTGTGCGCACCCTTGGTGAGAATGTCTCCTTCTTTGTAGAGCCGGTTGATTTCGTTGATTCCCTTGGGATCCATTAAGTACGTGGTGTCCCATCCACCGGACGCGTTGAAGACGACATAGTACGGACCGCCATAGCCCTGATCGGCGACCGGCTCCGCCGCGCGGACGGCATCCGGATGAAAACGGGGCAGCGCGAGACCGAGACCGGCCAAGCCACACAGTTTGAGAAAATCGCGTCGCATGAGTTTACTCGTACAGAAATTCTTGGCGGCGGAGCAGGTAGGTGACCACGCCGCGCCAAGCGCGGATGGTGTACTGCGGGTCGTTGGGCGCGTCGGGGACGTGCGTGCGGCAGTGATAGGCTTCGCGATTGTCGAGTCCCTTTGTTTCTTTCGCATCGCTCACAATGCCGGCGAACAGTTGAAATGTGCGCTCAACCGCCGGGGAATCGACGGCGTCGTAATGGCCGAGAATCCGTTCGTGCAAATACACGATCGCGCGGCGGATCTCTTGATCTGCTTCGTCCGATGAACCGGGAATGACGTTCGGTTCGATATTCGGAAACAGCTTGCGATCTTCCTTGGAGCGGGCAAAATCGCGGAGCACTTGTCTGCAGGCGACATCGTTCGCCAGGATGCGTTGAATGGCCCCCATCGCGCCGCTGGGATCGGCGGCCCGCTCAGTCACTTCTTTGGAATCGATGCCGCCATAGAGCATGGCCAGTTGATCGTTGAGCTTGCCCCACGGTTGACCGAAGATCGCGTCAACCTTCCGCTCGACCTGTTCCGGCGCGAGCATTCGCACCAGTCCAATGTCGTCCAACTCCGCTCGCCGCTGGGGATCGACGGCGGCGGTAGCGAGACCGTCAACGCGATAAAAATCGGAAACAACCAGGTCTTTGAAGACGCTCTTGAGATTGAATTTGTCGCTTGCGAAATGCACTGCAGTCGCCTCGATCACCCGCCGCTGCTCTTGATAGGCGCGGCGCTTGGCGGCAAACAGAGGGTCGTCGAGTTCTTTGGGCGGCAGCAAGACCTTACGGCCGGTGAGGATGTAATACACGTGCTCGACCATTGCCACCGCAAACCGCGGGTCCTTGGCCGTTCGCTCACCGAGCCATTGCAGGCTCCGCCAGCGCTCTTCGGCGGGCAAGTCTTCGCCTTCTAGTCCCGGTCCAAACATGTCCTTGTACCAGCCTTCTTTGCGACGACCATACACGCCTTCGAATTTGTAGTAGTCCTGGAACAGGCCGGCGACTGGATCTATGGTCTTATGACAAACGGCACACTCCGACGCCTGCATGGTGGGAATCTCGTGCTTGGCTGTGACCGCCGCAGCGTCGGAAACTCGGGCGGCTAACTCTAAAGCGTCGATGCCCAGGAAGTGTTGAAAGTACATCCGCGCGCGGAGCCGGTTGCGGTTAGTTTCCGTGGTGGGATAGCGGCGGAGATACTGAAACATGCTCAGCATGCCCGCGTGCGGATAGAAGCCGGTCGCCGATTCCTGATCATCGTTACGAGTGCGAGCTACGAGCGCTTTGAGCTTCACGGGTACATATTCAAAGGGATCGTCAGGGTCTTTGAATTGCGCTTTTAACTCGTCATAGACGCCATAACCGCGGGAAGTGTAAGGCGTGACCATGATATAGTCCGCCGTCACAATTTCTGTGAAGGGCCGGTCGTTCTTGACGATATGCTCGACCAGCTTCATCGGCTCGCCGAGCAGGGCTTCGCGATATTGATTGGCCAGCTTGTAGCCGGCCTGAGTGCGGGCCTTCGGGTCGGTGATGTGGCTCAGGTCATGCTTCTGCGTCCAGTGCCGCGTGGTGCTGAAGTGCTCATACGAAAGCGCTGACTCGGCGCCATCGTCATAGCCGACGGTCAGAAACACGTCGTTGAAGCCTTCACGCAACCGGCTGTAGAAGGCGTCTTCTTTCAAGACTGCATCGAGAATTTCGGGCAGCGCTTTTAATCCGTCCTTCGTGACCGCCGCCAATTCCGCATCCGAAGGCAAGCGTCCGGCGAGTGACAATGTCACGCGGCGAAGCAGGCGGCGATCGTCGAGCATGGCCACACCCTGGAAGAACGGCGGGGCATCTTTATCGTCAACAGTTCCGAGAGTAGACGGAGTGGTTCGCGGCGCATTCACGCGGCGGACATACTCCGCGACGATCTTATAGCCGGTCGAATCAGGCTTGAGCACGTCTTCGCCGCCATGCTCGAGCCCGCCGGCCACTTTCAGCAGCAGCCGGTATTGATCGCCTTCCTTCAACTTCGCCATCCGCGCGAAAGCGTCGCGATTGTGACGCAAAGCTGCCTCTTGTGCGGCGCCTTGGGCGCGCTGGGGATCGAGCAGCACGAACTTGCTTTTTTCCGCATCGCCGCCGGCCTTGTGACAAGTCAAGCAAGACTGGGCACCAACTTTGGCCCAGACTTCGTCCGCAAAGAACTTATCGACGGCGGCCGAACAACCGTTGTAGGGCTTGGGCTCCTCGGCGTGAGCGAACAAGGAGAGCCCGACAATGGCCGCGACAATGGGTGTCAAAATACGAGCAGAGACAGTCATATCGAAGACTCAGAGTGGTCGGAGGCGGGAGTCGGCGAGCGGTGGAAACTTACCCCGGTATTCTAACACCTGTCGGCCAGTTAGTCGCGAAAGAAGTTCAGCCCCAATGAATGCCGGACGTGACATGCGAGTGGTCATGGCGTAATCTGCGTGTATTCGGCGTCCCGGTCTTCTCAATATAGAGAAAATTACCATGCTCACCCTTCAGCAAATCCTGTTGCGGTTTCTGATCGCCATTGTCGTCTGCTCACCTCAAACCAGCGTTGCATTGTTGCTGGCCGACGATGAAGACGCTGGTTGGGAAGGAAACGCGCCGCGGGAGGAGCAGCGGCCGACATTTGTCACGCAGCAGAAGCTGCAGATCACCACGGGCGATTCGCTGGGCCAGCATGGTTGGCTGGAAAAGGGATTTCCGGTCGAAGGAGGCAAATACTATCGGTTTCAGGTGTCGCGACAGACAACCGATGTCGCCACGCCGCGGCGGAGCGCGCTGGTCCGGATCGTTTGGCAGAATGCGAAGGGCAAAGCTGTGCTGGCTGATGTTCCGCCCGGACGCGAAGGCGAAGTCGGATCGCGGCCACTCGCGGAACCTGAGCATCCGCTGGATGGCAAGACCGACGAGCAAGGCTGGACGACGATCGCCAGCACGTATCGAGCGCCATCAGCAGCGACGCGGGCGATCGTCGAACTGCATCTGCAATGGGCGCCGAATGCGAGCGTGCAATGGCGTGAAGTCGTTTGGAAAGAAACAGTACCGCCGCCGAGTCGTAAGGTGCGGCTGGCGACGGTGCATTACATTCCCTCCGGCAAGTCGCCCCGCCAGAACTGCGAAGAGTATGCCCCGCTGATTGCCAAGGCCGCCGAGCAGAAAGCCGACCTGGTAGTGCTGGGCGAGACGATTCCTTACGTCCGCGTGCGCAAGAAGCCGCACGAGGTGGCCGAGCCGGTGCCAGGTCCGACGACCGATTATTTCGGCGAGCTGGCGGCCAGGCATCGGTTGCACATTGTCACTTGCTTGTATGAAGTCGAGAAGGACATTATCTACAACACGGCCGCCCTGCTGGGACCCGATGGCAAGCTGATCGGCAAGTATCGCAAGGTCTGCCTCCCGCACAGCGAGGTCGAGGCGGGCGTAACTCCTGGCAACGAGTATCCGGTGTTCGATACATCGCTGGGGAAGATCGGCTTGATGATTTGCTATGACGGGTTCTTCCCCGAAGTGGCTCGCGAGTTGACCAACCGCGGGGCCGAGATCATCGCCTGGCCGGTCTGGGGCTGTAACCCGTTGCTGGGCCGAGCCCGCGCCTGCGAGAACCACGTTTACATCGTCAGCAGCACCTATACCGACTTTAAGAGCAACTGGATGATCTCCGCGATCATCGACCATGCGGGCGAACCGCTGGCCGTCGGCAAAGATTGGGGCGATGTGGCGATTGCTGAAGTCGATCTCAGCCAGCGTCACTTCTGGCGGAACAACCTGGGAGATTTTCATAACATGGTGCAGCGGCATCGGCCGGAGTAGAGGCGGGGAGACAGGAGTCGGGAGTCAGGGATCGGGAGTCGGGTTGGAAAATCGGTCTCCCTTTCTTGTGTCTCCGCGCGCTACAATGGACGGGATGAGCAAGCCACCTACGCCGCTGTTTTCGCGTCCTCGCCGGTCCACGATGGTGGGGGGCCTGCTGCTGCTCGTTGCGATCGTCGTCATCTTCAAGGGGGAGACAATTCAACTGGCCTGGTCGCAGCGCGGGATTGGGCCTTTCAAAGCCAAAGGCAATCCGCTGCAGGCCGACAGGGCCTTTGGTTATTTGAAAGACGTGTGTGCGATCGGCCCGCGGATTTCGGCGACGCCTGGGATGCTCAAGCAACAGGCGCTCATCAAAGAGCATTTCGAAAAGCTCGGCGCCAAGGTCTCGCTGCAGGAGTTTCCTGCTCGTCATCCGGACTCGGGCCAGATGGTGAAGCTGGCCAATCAAATTGTCGAATGGCATCCCGATAAGCGAGAGCGGATTCTACTCTGCTGCCATTACGATACCCGGCCTTATCCTGATCGAGAGACCGATGTGACCAAGCGGCGGCTTCCCTTCATCGGCG
>JAYTUF010000801.1:0-15226 GCA_043744755.1 Anatilimnocola sp. | reverse complement strand
TCAAAAAGTTAAAAGCCAGCAAGCCAATCGCCGTCCCACTGGGCCATGTCGGTGCCAAATACAGTGCGAAGTCGCTCAGCGAGTTCCTGTTTCAACCGCTGCGGGTGCGCAGCGCCGGTCGCATGCCGGACATGAAGCTGACTCCCGCAGAAGCGCAGGCCATTGCCGGTTACCTGATTGCGGAAGTGCCTCAACAAGAGAAACCTCTCATCCCGCAAGACTCGCTGGTAACAAAGGGAAAAGAGTATTTCCGAGAGTTGAATTGCGCCGCGTGTCATTCACTTCCCGGCACTGCGGCGGCTCCCCTGGTTAGTTCCTTGAAAAGTGTGGATCTAAGCCGTGGCTGTTTGTCGAAGACAAGTGGTCGCAATCCCCGGTTCCATCTCGAAGATGCGCAGGTCAAGGCGATTGTCGCCTCACTGCGAGAAAAACCCCAGGTCGACAGCGATCAGATTGTGGCGGCGAAAACGTTGATGGCGTTTCGCTGTATCGCCTGTCATGTGCGTGACGAATATGGCGGCGTGCCCGAAGCCTACAGTCAGTATTTTGCTGGCAGCGAGCAGAAACTGGGTGACGACGGCCGCATCCCACCGCCGCTCACGCTGATCGGGGCTAAGCTCCAACCGGCCTGGCTGAAGAAAGTGCTTTTCGACGGCGAAAGTGTTCGCCATTACATGGCGACGCGGATGCCTCAATATGGCTCGGCCAATCTCCAGCACTTGCCGGGCGTCTTCGCTCGTCTCGACGTTCTAAAAGGCAAGGAAATGAACATCCCGAAAGGAGAAAGTCGCTCCGAAAGTGACCGCAACCGCGAGAAGCTCCTGCGTGCGGGCGGCAGAGACTTGCTCGGCGATAAGGGGCTAAACTGCATCGCCTGTCACATCTTCAATGGGAAAGCCGCGCCGGGCAGCCAAGGGATTGACCTGCTGACGACCACTCAACGACTTCAGCCTGGCTGGTTCAACAGCTACCTGCGAAACCCCGGTGCGTTTCGTCCCCGCACCGTGATGCCCAGCGCTTGGTCCAACGGCATCGCCTCGCACAAGACGATTCTGGATGGCAACACCGACCTGCAGATTGAAGCCATTTGGTACTATCTGTCCCTTGGAACATCCGCCGCCGATCCGTCCGGCATTCGCGGAGTTAGCACGAAACTGACGGTCGATGATCAAGCCAAGACGTTTCGCGGGCGGAGTCGAGTGGCGGGCTTTCGCGGTATCGCAGTTGGCTTGCCGGAGAAACCTGGCCTCTCCGAGAAACTCAGTTTTGCATTTAATGCTGAAACTGGCACGCTCTCCGCCCTTTGGCAGGGGGACTTCATCGGCGTGAATTGGAGTGGCCAGGGTTCGGGCGATTTTAATCCTGCCAGCGAACCCATCACGCTGGCCCAGGATGTCTCCTTCGTGCAGCTCGCGGACGAAAACTCACCGTGGCCGCTGTTGCCAGTGATGACTAAGGAATCGAAAACCAACCCTGACCCGCTCTATCCCAAGAATATTGGGTATCAATTTCGCGGATACCTGCTTGGTGAGTCGTCGATTCCAACTTTCCTCTACCGCTGCGGCACGCTGGAGATCGAAGATCGGTCAGTGGCCGCAGGCTCCGCAGAGCAGCCGCACCTGAAGCGAGTGTTGCAATTGGAGTCGCCGACGCAGCAAACGGTGTGGTTTCGCGCACTGACAGGGGACATCAGCCAGGAGTCTGAACGCACCTTTCGCACGGGCCGCTTGCGGCTGACGATTCCCAAGGCTGAAACGAAACTGAGATCGTTTTCGGCTGAACCCAAGCGATCCGAACTGCTGCTGCGGTTGCAAATCCCCCCAGGCAAATCATCACTGGAGTTTCAATATGAACCACTCAAAAAGTAGTTGCTGGCGACTCCTCTGCCTGTTGATGCTGATCACTTTTCCTCTCCACGCCGAAGAGGTTGGCGATCGCTGGGGAACCGAGGAGCGCGAACGCGAGTATTATCCGATCGTCAACATTCCGCTGCCCAAGGATATGGTCATCGAGGCTGGGGCCTTTGCAGTGCTGCCCGATCGCCGAGTCGCTGTGGGAACGCGGCATGGTGAAATATTCTTGATTGACGGTATCGATGCGGCCAAGCCGAACCCGTCGTTTCACCGGTTCGCAACGGGACTCGATGAGATATTTGGGCTCACGTGGCAAGACAATGCGTTTCGCGTAACTCAGAGTTGCGAACTGACGCGAGTGAGCGATTCCAACCGCGACGGCGTGGCCGATCGCTTCGAGACCATTTCGGATGCTTGGGGATATGCGAATTACCACGAGTACGCGTTTGGCTCCAAACTCGATCGGGACGGCAATCAGTTCGTGGCGCTCGGCCTGTCGGAGTCGTATTACTCGCATGCCCTTAACCGCGGCTTCATCATGAAGGTTGCTCCGGACGGCAAGACGACCGCCTTCGCCAGCGGCCTGCGAAGTCCGGGTGGGATCGGTCACGATGAGCATGGCGCGCTCTTTTATGTCGAAAGCCAGGGCCCCTGGAATTGTTCGTGCAGTCTGAAGGCCGTGTCGCCGAACAGCTTTCACGGTCACCCGGCGAGCTTCACCTGGTACAAACAGGCCCCCGAATTGGGACCGGTGCCGGAAACCCCGAAGTCCGGAACTCGCATCGCAACCGAGAAGAAACGCATCCCACAATTGCAGCCCTATGCCGTGATTTTTCCGTATATCCGCCTGGGACGTTCCATCACTGCCTTCAGCGTGAATCAGACGCAGGGGAAATTCGGCCCGTTCGAAAACCAGATGTTCCTGGGCGATTACACGCTCTCGATCCTGATGCGGGCCACTACCGAACAGGTCAACGGTGTCTGGCAGGGAGCCTGCTATCCATTTCGCGAGGGTCTCTCGACCGGAATTCTCAATGTCGAATTCACACCTGGCGGCAAGTTACTGTGTGGCGGCACCAATCGTGGCTGGCCTGTGCGCGGCATCAAGCCGTTTGCCCTGGAGCGACTCGAATGGAGCGGCAAGATGCCGTTCGAAATCAACCGGATCACCATCGAACAGGACGGCTTCAAAATCACGTTTACCAAACCGGTCGAGCAAGTTACCGGGAGTTCAACCGACTGCTACGCGATCTCTGCGTTTACCCATCCGTATCACGGAGGCTATGGCGGGCCCGAAGTCGAGCAGCAGAAGCTAGGGGTGAAAGCAGTTTCGCTGGCCGAGGACGGCCTTTCGGCGAAACTCACTCTGGCACAGCTCGACCAGGGATTCGTGTACGAATTCGATCTGGCACGCCTCCGTTCGCGCGATCACGAAGAACTCCTGCATCGCCATGCGTACTACACCGTAAATGAAATTCCTTCCCGGTAAAATTACTGATTGGCTAATATTCGGAACTGCATCATGAGAAAGCCTGCTGATTCTGCTCCCCTATTTGTTTTTGTGCTGGGAGTTGCCATTGCACTCGCGAGTAATACTCACCGACTGCAGGCCGCCGATCATCCGGTTCCTGAGAGTCCGCTGTGGCTCACCTACTCCGGCGACAAAGGACCGGGAGCGGGGAAGCATGTCATCTTGATCGCTGCTGACCAGGAATACCGCAGCGAGTATTCCATGCCGATGCTGGCGAGGCTTTTGGCGAAGCACCATGGCTTTCACTGCACTGTCCTGTTCAGCCTGAATAAGGACAACGACGTCGATCCGACGCAGAAGATTCGCTGGGAAGAAAAAACTGTCACTCACAACATCCCGGGCCTCGAGCACTTGGAGAAGTGCGATCTCCTCATCTTGTATAGCCGCCTCATTTCACTACCGCCTGAGCAATTAAAACACTTCTACAACTACTTGGATTCTGGAAAACCGCTCATTGGCATCCGCACGACTAACCACGGATTCATTGACTTCGACTATCGAAGGGACGGCCAGCGAATCGACTTCGGCGAGAGCGTCCTGGGTGGTTCATTTCGCAATCATCATGGTCGCTGGCAACAAGATTCCACTCGCGGCCTGATTGTCGAGCAGAACAAGGATCATCCTGTTCTGACAGGGGTGAAGGACATCTGGGGCACTTCGGATGTTTATCGCACATACAAAGAAGGGGGCAGTCTTCCCGCAGGCTGCCTGTCGCTGGTGGAGGGGCAGCCGTTGATGGGGCGCAAGCCCGATGACGCCGTGAATGCCGCACTGATTCCGCTACCAGTGGCCTGGGTGAAAACATGGACCGGAAACACCGGGCAGACCGCGCGAATCTTCCATGTCACGATGGGCAGTGCGCAGGATTTTCAAAGTGAAGGGCTGCGCCGCCTAACCGTGAATGCCGTCTATTGGTGCCTGCATCTGGAAGCCGACATCAACGACAAATCCTGCATGGATCTTGTTGGCGAATACAATCCGGCCGATAGCGGCTTTGCCTACCAGAAGCTGAACATCGTGCCGAGAAAGCCGCACTTCTACAAATAGCACATCTGACTGGAAACCCTGCAATGAACGTGGCTCTTCGTCTGAGCTTGCTGGCGTTCGGTAGTCGTTAGGCAAACAATGATTTCGTATCAACTCGCTGGGCCGTCAGTTCGGTTACCGCGATCAGCGACTCCTTCGCCTCCCGTGAAAGAGCTTTGATCGCCAACTCACGTTTCAGCGCAAAGCTGTGGTTGGCTTGGGCCTGCTGATAGACCAAAACAACCGGAAGGTGGCTGCGAGTATACCGAGAGGCGGTCCCAGCGTTGTGCTGCTCCAATCTGCGAGGCAGGTCGTTGGTGATTCCTGTATAGAGCGAGCCGTCCGCACACCGCAGGATGTAGACAAGCCACTTTACGGCTGGCTCCCCGTTCTTCAACTCCGTCAGCAATCTCCCGACCGCCACTTCCTTGGCCTTGGCTTCGACTTCAACGGTGAGCTTCTTTCGTCGCCAGCACTCAGGGAAATCACGCACGTCGATGAAGTCGTGATGGCGCTCAGGTTTCCGGCCATCCCAGCCTTCCAGCGGGCTGGAGATATGGAACATCGGCTCTCGGTTCCAAGTTGCCAGTGCCTTCTTCGTGGCTTGTTCGATGCTCAGTTCATCGGGGTTACAGCGGTGATGATGCACGTCATACACCAGCGGAATGTCTTCGGCCTTGCAAAGTGGCAAGAGGTCATTGGGCGTGTAAGTCTTGTCGTCATTCTCGACGGTCAGGCGTTCTCTGACTCGACTCGATAGCCGTTCCAGATTGCGAGCAAATTCGGCAAGTGCCTTGGGTCTGTCGCCGTAAGCACCGCCACCGTGAATGTTGATGACATCGGCCCCGACCCATTCGGCAACTTCCGCTTGGTATTCAAGTTCCTGCACCGATGATTCAACCACGTCGGGCCGGTTGGAGTTCAGCACCACGAACTGGTCCGGGTGAAAGCACGTCCGCAGTTTGTGCTTCTTGACGAATGCGCCGCACTTCCTGAACCGGCGAACGATTTCTTCGCCTTCCGGAAGTTCATCGACCTGATAACCGCAGTTAAGGTGTGTTTTGATCGGCAGGATTTGGCTGTTGATCCGAAAGCAGCCGATGCCATTGTCGGCACAAAACTGCAATGACGCCATTAATGCGTCTGCATTTTCCAGACACAAGCGGCCTAACTTCTTCAGGGCGTCGGGCCGCTTCATCTTGCTGATGGATGTCGCCGTGGTTGTGAAGAACTTGATGGGCTGGTCCCGAAACATGCAGCAGAGGCCAAGTCGAATCATGAAAATATTTTACCGGTTTGCAACTGCCTGGGTAGCCGACGGGTCTACAGTTGCTCCTCAAGGAGCGATTCGACGATCATGGAAGCATCACCAATTGATCGCCGTGATCGAAAGTTGCAACACAGTCGCCGTCGCCACCCAGATCAGATATGGCACTTGTGCCAAAGCGACCCAGCGATAGTGTGGCCAGACAGCAACGACCATCCACACGATGGTCCCCAGCACGATCAGGATGTCCACCGAGGCCAGCGGCAAGTTGCGCATCCCGAACTGGATCGGGGTAAAGATCAAGTTGGCGACGAGGTTGATGCCGAACGGTAATGCCACGATCCACGGCACTTTGCGCCGAACGGCCTGCACTAATACGAAGCCGAACGTGACGATGATGATCGGATAGAGAATCTGCCAGATCAGGCCGATGGTGGCAGGATCAGGCGTCCAGCTTGGTTTGGCGAGCGAGTTGTACCAGTTGAGCCAGTTCATTCATCAGCTTTCTTGTTGCGTCAATTTATTTTGTTCCCACGACCATCTTCGCTAATTCATCGACCAGGACCAAGGTCACGCCATCTTCGCCGAAAACCTTGTCGCACCATCACTCTGGAGACCATGGCGGCGGGCCATTTACCGCCCCTGCCTCCAACGGGGAGGGGTGTTGAGAAAGAGGGTGGAATTCTCAACGCGCACCTAGCGCCATTCCCGGGCGTGGTGCGGGGTGGTGTTGAGAAAGGGTGCCGCGAGCTCAACACGTGGCGACTGGGCTGCCGCGAGAGCATGGTGCGCAAGGCGTTGAAGGTGCAACCGATCTTGAGTTTAAGAACTGGCCTCAAAATTGGGCGACATTTGAGATCGCTCCGCCATCGCCCGACAAGTGGCAATCAGTCCCAATTGATCCAAGCCCAGATCGGCCAGCAGTTCCGCCCGCTCGGCATGTTCAATAAAGCGATCGGGAATGCCCAGCCGCTTGATTCGGCTGCAATCCAGCCCCATATCGGCGGCCGCTTCGAGCACCGCCGAGCCAAAACCGCCCATCAGGCAACCTTCTTCGACGGTGACAATGAACGGGCATTCGCGCAAGGCGCGTTCGATCAGTTCACGATCAATGGGCTTGATGAAGCGCGCGTTGACGACGCCGACATCGAGTCCATCCTGCCGCATCCGATCCGCCGCGCGGACGCATTCCGTGACCAGCGTACCGCACGCGAGGATCAAGCCATCGCGGCCCCAGCGAATCACTTCGCCGCGTCCTAACTCAATCGGCGAGCGCTCGCCGGGGAGTGTTTCGGCATTCGCTTTTGGATACCGCAGCGAACTCGGTCCTTCGAGCGTGAGCGCGAAATCGATCATCCGCTGGGCATCGTAAGCATCGCCGGGGGCCATCACGGTGATGTTTGGAAAGACCCGCATGTAGCCGATATCGAAGCAGCCATGATGCGTGGGACCATCGGGGCCAGTCAGACCCGCGCGATCGAGCGTGAACATCACGGGCAAGTTCTGCAAAGCCACTTCCTGAAAAATCTGATCGTAGCTCCGCTGCAGGAACGTGCTGTAGATATCGACAATGGGCCGCATCCCCGCCTTCGCCTGTCCGCCCGCAAACGCCACCGCGTGCGATTCGCAAATGCCCGTATCGAAGAACCGCGTGGGAAATTCCTCGCGCACCCGTTCGAGCTTGTTCCCCTGGCACATGGCCGCGGTCAGCACCGTGACCCGTTCATCACGCCGCATCGCGTTGCCAATCGCTTCGCTGATGAGATTGGTATAAACGGGCGAACCACCTGACTTTTTGGGAACAGCGCAGCCATTGTCATCTTCAAACGCAGGGGGCGTGTGGAAGAAGACCGGATCAGCGGCAGCCGGTTGATAGCCGTGCCCTTTCTCGGTGACGACATGCAGCAGGATCGGACCCTTGAGGTTCTTTACCATCTGCAAGTATTTGCGGAGCACGACCAGATTGTGGCCGTCGATCGGGCCCAAGTAGCGGAAGCCCAGATCCTCAAACATCATGCCGCCATGCAGACCCGCTTTGACAGCTTCTTTCATCTGGGCCAGAAACCGCTCGACAGGATCGCCCAGCAGCGGCACCTTGTTCAAGGCCTTCACCACTTCGCTCTTCAAGCCCGCATAGAAGGGCGTGGTTCGCAGTCGATCCATATAACTGGCCAGGCCGCCCACGCGCGGGCAGATTGACATTTTGTTGTCGTTCAGAATCACCAGCGTATCGCTCTTCAACCCGCCGGCATTGTTCAATGCTTCAAACACAATGCCGGAGGGAAAGGCACCATCGCCAATCACCGCGACAGCGCGGCGGTCACCTTCGCCGCGGAGATCGTCGCCGCTCTTGAGACCGACGACGGTCGAAACGCTGGAGCCGGCGTGCCCCGTCATGAACAGGTCGTACTCGCTCTCGTGCGGGTTGGGATAACCCATCAACCCGCCCTTGGTGCGGATTGTGCTGAACTCGCGATATCGGCCGGTGATCAACTTGTGCGGATAGATTTGATGCCCGGTGTCCCAGATCAGCCGGTCGCGGCGGAAATCGTACACGCTGTGGAGCGCGAGGCACAGCTCGACGACGCCCAAGTTCGAGGCAAAATGCGCGGTCCGCGTGCTGAGCAGATTGCAGAGCACGTCGCGAATCTCGGCCGCGAGCGTGGTCAACTCCCCGACCGACATTTTCTGCAGGTCGTAAGCTGATTCGAGTTTTGAAAGCAATTGGTGCATAGCTGGTTAGTGATTCCTTTCTAACACATACCGGGCCAGTGCTTCCAGATGCACTGCCTTCGAATCAAAAATCGCCACCGCTGCTATGGCCTGGGCGATCAAGTCCTCCGCCCGCTCACGACTGGCAGCCTCGCCCAATAGGCCCGGATAGGTCAATTTTCCCGCCTCTGAATCCTTGCGAGTCTTCTTACCCATCTGGCTCTCGTCACCCCGCAAGTCCAAAAGATCATCGACAATTTGAAAGGCCAGGCCCAAGCAATCGCCATATCGTTCCAAGGCTTGCAATTGCTCCGGGGTACCTTTTCCGATCAACCCTCCCATCCGGAGCGAGACTTTGATCAGCGCGCCCGTCTTGCGGCGATGAATCTGCTCCAGGCACTCCAGTCTTGGCTCGATTAGTTCCGGATGCAAGTCATCGTACTGTCCACCAACGAGGTTAGCCGGTCCCGCCGCTGCAGCCAATTCAACAATACAGGGTTGAAACGCCCAGGCCGGCGTTTCCGTCGCTACGATTTCAAACGCTTGGGCGAGCAATGCATCACCCGCGAGGATCGCCGTCGCCTCATCGAAGGCCACATGGCAAGTCGGCCTACCGCGCCGCAACTCATCGTCGTCCATCGCCGGCAGATCATCGTGAATCAGCGAATACGTATGAATCATTTCGACGGCTGAGGCCGCCCCCAGGGCTTCCTCAGCATCATAACCGCAGGCGTCGCAGGCGAGTAACACCAGCAGCGGGCGCAGGCGTTTGGCGGGGGCAAACAGGCTATGCCGAATCGCGGCTGCTAACCGCGGAGGAACACCGCCGCCATATTGCGTGCAGTGCGTGAGATGCAATTCGATCAACTCCCGCAACTTCCGGCAGTGGCTTTCAAAGTCAGCAGTTCCGTCGGCAGTCATAGAATTCGCAGGCAGGGCGTGACGGAAGGATAGGCGGGCAGGATCGTGCGACGTCAAGAAATAGCATAGCAGCCGAGGGCGAATCACGGCAGGGCGATGGCAGCGTCATGAGCGTCAGTCCGCCAGCCTCAGCGGAGTGGGGAACTCCAGCGTGAACTGCGTGCCGCGGCCGACTTCGCTGTGGACGTCGATCCGGCCGCCGTGGGCTTCGATGATCTTGCGGGCGGTGGGTAGGCCGAGGCCGGAACCGCCGGACTTGGTAGTGTAGAAGGCTTCGAACATCCGCATCGCGGTCCGCTCGTCCATGCCGCAGCCGGTGTCGATCAAATCGAGGGCCACGCCGGTGCGGGTGAGCCGTGTGCGGGCGACGAACTGCCCGCCGTTGGGCATGGCTTCGAGGGCGTTCTTCACCAGGTTGACGAGCGCGGCCTGCACGGTTTCCGGGTCGAGCTTGACGCTGGGCAGATCGGCATCGAGATAGCGAATCACTTCCACGCCGCTTTCGAGCGCCTGCGGTTCAAACAGATCGAGTACGCGCTCGATTTGTTCGTTCAGGCTCCCCAGCCGCAAATCGAGGTTCCGCAGCTTCGAGAAGCGGAGAAAATCGTTGAGCAGGTTTTCGAGCCGCGTGCATTGCCGCGTGACCATCTCGATTTTGGAGAGCGCCCGGCGTTCATTGGGCGTATGCGCATCGGCGAAATCTTCGGCCAGCAACTCCATGTTCATCCGAATCACAGAGAGCGGGTTTTTGATCTCGTGCGCCAGCGAGCCCGCCAGTTCGGCCAGCTCGATGTATTGCGCTCGCAGTTCAACATCTGCCGGCAGCGGATTTTCTTCAGCCATCGGCCGGCCCAGTGAAAAACAGGAGTCAGGAGGTCAGGAAATCAGGTGTCAGGATTCAGATGTCGGGGTCTAGGTCGGGAATCTACTTGATCCCCGACTCCTGACCCCCTGACTCCTGATCCCCGGTTCCTACCGTCGGTCGCGACCGCCACCGCCGCCGCGCGGGCCTCGGCCGCGATCACCGCCGCCGCTGCCGCCACGGTCGTGACGGGGACGATCACCGCCGCCTCGATCGCCACCCCGATCACCACCACCGCGGTCGCCGCCGCGATCATCACGGGGCGGACGAGGAGGACGGTCTCCGCCACCTTCTCCGGGCGGGCCGTCGCCCTTCGGCGCCAGTTCGTCAACCAGGCCCAGTTCTTCGAGAGCGCGACGCCGGCTGAGCTTCACGCGGTCGTGATCATCGACGTCAATCACCAGCACCTTCATTTCGTCACCGACGCGGCAGATGTCACCGACCGAGCTGACATATCCGCCGGCCAGTTCGCTGATATGCACCAGGCCATCGCGGCCCGGCAGGATTTCGACAAACGCTCCGAAATCCTTCACGCTGCTGACCTTGCCGTTGTAGATCTTGCCGATCTGCACCGTCGCCGTCAGAGCCTCGACCTGAGCCAAAGCCGCTTCCGCCCATTCGCGGTTGGCGCTGGCAATGGTCACGATGCCGCTGTCATCGACTTCGATGACCGTGCCCGTCGATTCCTGAATGCCGCGGATCATCTTGCCGCCGGGGCCGATCAAGAGACCAATCTTCTCCGGGTCGATCGTCGTGCGGAGCAGGCGCGGGGCATGCTGCGAGATGTCTTCCTTCGGCCGTGAAATGCAGGCGAGCATCTTCCGCAAGATTTGAATCCGGGCATCGCGCGATTGCTCGAACGTGGCCTTGATGATCTCCTTGCTGATGCCTTCGATCTTCAGATCGAGCTGAATGCCGGTGATGCCGTTCTGCGTACCGGCGATCTTGAAATCCATGTCGCCGAAGTGATCTTCGTCGCCGATGATATCGGTGAGCAAAACCCACTCCGTATCGGATCGGCGAACGAGACCCACCGAGATGCCCGCGACAGGGTTGCTGATCGGCACACCCGCGGCCATCAGAGCGAGCGTGGCGCCGCAAACGCTGGCCATCGACGAGCTGCCGTTCGATTCCAGAATGTCGCTGATGACGCGCATCGTGTAGGGGAATTCTTCCGGCTTGGGGAGTACCGGAGCAACGCTCCGTTCCGCCAAGGCCCCGTGCCCGATTTCACGCCGACCCGGTCCGCGAATGGGGCGGCATTCGCCCACCGAGAACGACGGGAAGTTGTAATCCAGCATGAACTTCTTGCTGTACTCTTCAAACAGGCCATCGACCCGTTGTTCGTCGCGCGAAGTGCCGAGCGTGACGGTGACCAGCGATTGCGTCTCTCCCCGTTGGAACACGGCCGAACCGTGAACCCGCGGCAGCACATCCACTTCGCAAACAATCTCGCGCAGCGTCTTGTTGTCGCGGCCGTCGGCCCGAGTGCCGGCGAGGATCAAATCGCGGACGACGATTTCTTCAAACTCATGCCAGACCGACGAGAAGCGTTCGACCTTGAACGCGCCATCGGCCTTCGGATCGGGAATGATCTCGGCTTGGGCTCGCGCCTTGACCTGCTTCACGGCTTCGGCCCGGGCATGCTTGCCTCCCTGGGTTTGCTTGGCATTGCGATAGTCGTCATAGAACCGGCTCTTAATCCGGTCCATCAGGCCGTCATCGGGCGGGCCGACATACTCGGGACGGTTGACGCCGATCTTCTCGGCAAATTCCCGCTGCATCTGGCAGATATCGACAATCACTTGATGGGCGAACAGAATCGCCTCGTACATATCGGTCTCAGACATTTCGCGGGCGAAGCCTTCGATCATCGCGACCGAAGTCTCGCTGCCGGAAACGATCAGGTCGAGATCGCTTTCTTCGAGATCATCCTGGCTCGGGAAAGGAATGAACTGACCATTCACGCGGCCGACGCGGACGGAAGCAATCGGCCCGCGGAACGGCAAGGGCGAAATGAACAGAGCGCACGCGATGCCGTTCATGGCGATCACGTCGGCGTCGGACTGGGCATCGCTGGCCATCACGATGGCCTGGCATTGCACTTCGTCGCGATATCCCTTGGGGAAGAGAGGACGAATCGGGCGATCGCACAGCCGCGAGGTGAGAATTTCTTTGGTCGTGGGGCGACCTTCCCGCTTGATGAAGCCGCCGGGGAACTTGCCCGCGGCTGCCACCCGCTCGCGGTAGTCGCACGTCAGGGGGAAGAAGTCTTGAAAGGGTCCGGGCCGACCAGGGCCGCCGACCACCGCATTGAGAACAACGGTCTCGGCATACTGGGCCATCACCGCTCCCGCGGCCTGTTTGGCGAGGAAACCGCTCTCGAAGGAAAGTGTGTGGCTGCCGATCTTCTTTTCTACGCGATGCTTCACTGGGGGTACCTGAGTTTTTCTTGTCCTGCGTTCCGGCTGTGATTGCTGACCCGGAGTTCGCTTTTCACGAACCGGGCCAACCAATTAACGATAGAATCCGCGCGAACCTGCGAGGGTTTTTTAAGCACTTGAAAGAGAATCTCGTTGCACTGCCGACTACTCGCGGGCCGCTTCCCAATGACAGGCCGGAAGCGCGCGAACCACAACAAACCATCAGCTCTGCAGAGGCTGATGTTCGCTTATCAACTCAAAACGCGTGGAAGAACTTCTGCCCCGTTCATCGTGGCATTACTGCCTGGGGCAAACTACAACTGCGAGGAGCCAATTCACGGCTCGTCGCCCTACCTCAGAACGCAATCCAACTTACTTACGAATGCCCAGCTTGCCGATGATTTCGACATAACCGGCTGCATTCTCACGCCGCAAATAGTCCAGCAGCGTGCGCCGCCGACTGACCAAGGCCAGCAACCCACGGCGGCTGGAATAGTCTTTGTCGTGCGTCCGCATGTGCTCGGTCAGGTTGTTAATGCGGGCCGTCAGCACCGAGATTTGCACCTCGGGCGAACCGGTATCCGATTCCGCCCGACGATACTGCTCAATCAACTCTGTCTTACGTTCTTTCGTAACTGTCATATTCCGCCGTCATTCCTCCACGCGGCCGAGCCATGATTCTCTCGAACCACGCCTGCTCAACCTGGGTGCAACGAACTCTCCTTCAGGTGCCTGTTGGGCCCTCTCGGCCACTCGGCATTCGACCGGAACTAGTCCTAACGTCGATCAACCAAAAAACGATAAGCCAGTGAGTGTACCAATGGGCCAGGAGATTGCAAGGGCAGCGGGTAGGAATGCAGGGCAACGCATTATATTAAGTAGGGCGGGCTTCCTAGCTGCTTCCTAGCCCGCCCTTTAGCGGAATTCGATTTCTGGCGGGCTAGGAAGCAATTGTTCGGGCTGCATCGATCAGTTGCCGATCGCTAGCTCGCGGTTTGGTTCGCGTTCGGGGAGCGATCTGCGTGACCACCTTGAGAACACGACGTGCCACTCGCCACCTCCGCTGCAGCCGCTTCGTTAGACGGTGTCGGCATCGTTTGCGCGCCGCGTGCTACGTTCTCGAATTGCCGCGACGAGACCTACCAGTAACAGCAAAACGATAGCACCGTGAAGCATCCAGACGATGGGGTGGCCGGGTAAGCCCTGATAAAGTTGCACGCCCAGCAAGCCTGTATACAGCGTGGTGGAGATTATCGCGGGTAGCAGCGGCGCCCAGCGAGCCCACAAGCCCATCGCTGCAAAGCTGGTGCAGCCAACGATGCAAACCCAATCGTTCAAATCGAATTTCGGTCCGGACACCGACCAGAAGAGCAGTCCGGGGACAAGGTAAAGCACCGCAGCACCGAAGAGGGCCTTGGACGTTTCGTGTCCTTCGTTGCGCGCCAGACGACCAGTCTTCGTCGTTTGAGTATGGTTCACGGTAATGTGTTTTCCATTGGCGCCACACGGAAAGTCAAGGCGGCGAAGCCGCCCAGTTTGAGCCACTCGGCATGATCGGGAGCAACGTCCTGACACATGATCTGAACTGCTTGGTTATCGTACACGGTCAAGTAAACGTTGCCATGCATCTTACGACCCGTCAGACCACTTCGGGCAGCATTCGATGCCACCCCGCTCCACGAGCTACGTATAAACTGATGCCCATTTATCTTGCCAAGTTCGGCCGGTGTCTCGGACCACTCCGTTCGGCGTTGCTTGACTGCACCCATGATCTCGCCCAGTGACTTCGCGAGCGACGCGTTTGCATCCCCGGCTGACAATTCGGTTATCGTAACCATGAATTGCGGGTACGTTTCATCGGGGCGAACCTGGCCAACCCAGTAATAGGTCTTCGATTCTGGGATGTATTTAATGAATCGAAAGCTGGCCGGCGGGCGAATCTCGAACGGCGGCATTTTGTAAGTTGAACCGAGCAAGCTTAAATCCGCTGCCGCGAGAGACCAATCAGGAAGTTCGCTGCTGTTCGCCTGGCGGCCCTGTTCGCCGGCGCGCGCTGGAGCGGGGACGGTCGGCAGGCCGCCTGGGACTGAAGAGGGCGCAGATTGCGGGTTGCAGCCCAACAAGCACAGGCCGACAAGTACGGGTAGCGCAAGAATAATGATTCTGATCGGCTGACTCGTTTTCATGCATGTTTTCCCCGAACGACTAAGCTCAGCAGCCTGGTACGGCGTGCCTCCAGGCCGGCTACAGCAGGTCGATTCCGAACCGCTTGGCGACGACCGCCGTCAGGCCGAAGCAGGCCGCGGTGATGGCGACGCACGCCAGCAGTGTGGCCCAGAACCCTAACCGCGAGAGCAGGGCCGGGAACGCCAGGAACATGGGCAGTGTCGGCACCACATACCAGAGCGTATACCAAGCGTGGTTCGCCACCCTCTGCTCGGGCTGCCCCTCGACGTGCAGCCAGATGAGGGTGAGGACGGTCACCAGCGGCAGCGCGGCGACGAACCCGCCGAGCCGGTCGCTCCGTTTGGCGAACTCCGACACGGCCACGACCACGGCCGCCGTCAGCAGGTACTTCGTGACGACCCAACTCACCGCGAGAACCTCCGCCGCCGAACTAGTGATTATCTA
>JAYTUF010000800.1:0-3843 GCA_043744755.1 Anatilimnocola sp. | reverse complement strand
AGCGGAGCGATGCGGCGGGTCGCAGACGGCGATTGTTCTTAGAACGTCTTGAGGATCGCGCCCTTTTGACAGTAGGACCCGTCTACCTGTCCGCCGTGAACGACAGCTATACCGTGGACGAAGATACACCGCTCATCATCGCCGCCCCCGGCGTCCTGGCCAACGATCCCGACGTGACCAGCACCTCGGCGGCTCTCTTCATCGATCAGGCATCGTCCACGGCAAACCTGACTTTGGCGAACAATGGCGGCTTCACTTATCAACCCCCGCCCGACTTCTTCGGCACCGATACTTTTCGATACCAGTTAATCGACTGGAGTCAATCGTCCAACTACATCACCGTGACCATCACGGTAACGAGCGTCAACGACGCCCCGGTCGCGAATGCCGACGCCTTCGAACTGGACGAAGACCCGCTCTGGTTCGAGGCGAACGTCCTTGCCAACGACAGCGACGTCGATGGTGATACTCTCACCGTCTCGCTCATTACCGGCGTCAGCCACGGCGGCGTGATTCTCAACAGTAACGGGACGTTCAATTACACGCCCAACACCAATTACCACGGCACCGACAGCTTCACCTACCAGGCCTACGACGGCACCGACTATTCCCAACCTGCCACTGTGACGCTTACGGTGAACCCAGTCAACGACGCGCCGAGCTTCACGGCCAGCGCTCCGCCCGCGGTTAACGAGGATGCGGGGACGCAGTCGCTCAGTGCCTGGGCCACGTTCAATCCGGGCCCCAGCAACGAAGCGACCCAGTTGGCGACCTACGTCGTGAGCAATGTCAGTAACCTCGGCCTGTTCGCCGTCGCTCCGTCGGTGGCAGCCGACGGGACCCTCAGCTACACCCCCGCCCTGAATGCCTTTGGCACATCGACGATCGACGTGACGGTGCAGGACAGCGGCGGCACGGCCAACGGGGGCGTGGACGCTTCGTCCGCGCAAACCTTTATCATCACCGTCAAGGAATTACCCACGGTCGAACTTTACGCGATCAACAGAGATGCATTGGAAATGTACTCAAATGACGGTGTCATTCAGGCGGTTCGGTCTGGTCCACTCGATTCGGCCATTACCGTGGCCTTTTACATCGTAGGAAGCACGACTCCTTACGCGACAACGCAAGACTTTCATCCCATTACATTCTCAGTGTCGTTTGAAGTTGGGGCGGCCGCCGCCACCAATTACATTACGATTGACCCCATCGACGATTCACTACCTGAACCACTGGAGCGCTTCGACATCATTCTGTTGCCAAGCTCGCAGTACAAGATCGGTGCGAACGGAAGCGAATATGTAACCATCGAAGACAACGACGGTTTTATCGAGATTGCGGCAGGGATTGGAATCCGGCCCGTTACCGGACAGTCACAGCCAGTAAGTCGGGATTCAACGGCTATCTATGAGGTCTACCTAACGTCGGACGCGACCGATGACGACGAAGTAACTGCTTGGACAGTCCAGGGAACGGCACACGACGACGAGGACTTTGAGAGCACTGTATCGACATTTTCCTTTGCAGCCGGCATGGCTTCGGGAACCGTAATTGGGTTGCTTGCGGTTCCCATTCTGAACGGAACTCCCAACTCGCACGGCCAAGAGGCGTTTACGCTGAAAGTCGGGAATGGTACCTACGGGAACGAGTTGTTTATCGAGCAAATTGCCAGCGCGAACATAGCTCCCGCCTTCGCCCAAACGCGCCAAGTAATTGGCGCTTCATTCGCAGCCATCTTTGGTGGCGGCGGGATTGGGACTTTCACTGCGACGGACGCCGATGGGGACACAATTAGATACTCCCTTGCGGGCGCCGGTCCTGCGCTGCAAATCGATCGAATTTCCGGAGCCGTTGCACCCGCAAATCCCTTCGAGGTATCTGACCAACTTCGGAACGGTGGACAGCTTTCATTTTCGGTTCTCGCGAGTGATGGTTTGGAGACGACGACGCTGCAAGTCGTCGTGGTGCAGCATTATGCGTACTTCATTTCACAGTCCCGGTCAGATGTGTCCGTTTGGAACACTAAAACCTCCAGTTTGATCACTGATAACGCGGCTGCCGGGAGAGTTGCGGTTTCCAATGCGGTTACATTCGTCAGCAGTTCGTTCAATTCTTTCCAAAATGCAAACAACATAGGCACGAACGCGACCTGGGCGGGGTCATCCGTGTGGGCGGCCTACGGCGGGACGGCTGTCGCGGGGCCAGCCGCTTGGGTGGGCGCGGGTGCCGTCACGGTTCAGATTCTGGGAAACGCCGTCGCATCAAATCTAGCTGCAAGCAATGCCACAAAGATTACAGAATATGATCGCTTAAGCGAGGCTGTGGTTAGCGCTGATCGTGCGCGTGTTCTTGCCATCCTAAAAGAAGTCAATGAAAGAATCGATACCGCGGAAAGCCTGGCGCTACATAATCACAACAGCGGCGGAGATGGAATCATCGTGGCTTCATCGGCCGCATTTTCACTGCGACAGCAACTTAAGTCAGAGTTACCCATCGGAAACGTGGCCATGACTTCGAATCGGATTTACGGGGACCTTTTACTTACTTTTGCCGCGAATTTAAACCTAAATGTGGAGGGAAGTGCCTGGTACGCCACCCATATGGATGGCTATTGGCAATCATACGACTTGGGAAATCCATTCGGCTGGGATGGCCACGACATTGCCGACGAATTGAATCGAATCGGATATTGATGAATGAGATAGTTTGTGAATTCTGCATACCAGAAATAAGGTTGTTTCTATGCCTCGGTCATACTTGTTAAATCTTATGATTGCGCTGGCTGCGGCAATTGGCGGTAACTCAGCCGTGGCGAAGGACACTGCGGATTCGTTCCTTCATCTGGCAGGCAGTGGGACGCCTGAGAGCGTGGCAGCGGCACTCGACAAAGATCCCGCCCACATTACAGCTAAGTCGCCAATTGGCTGGACCGCCTTACATTATGCCGCCGATAAGAACAATCACTCAGTCGTCGAGGTTCTGGTCAAGCGCGGGGGGGATGTGAACGCTCCGGACGCAGTGAACAGCTCACCGCTCCATGCGGCCGCACACTCGGGAGCGGCGGAAGCGGTAAAGGAACTGTTGCGGTTGGGAGCAAAGGTGGATGTACCAATACCAACCCGTAGCCTAGGACGTACAAGCCCACTGGATATCGCTTCGGGCCGTGGATTCGACAAAATTGTTGAATCGTTGCTGGAGGCGGGTGCCGCAATCGAACCCCGCAAGGATCAACCAGGACGCCTTAAATCCGCCCTTTATTGGGCCTGCCATGGGGCAACGTGCAGCCAAGAGCGGTTTCAGATTGACCCCTCGAATCGAGAGGTAATCAAGTTACTGGTGAAACACGGTGGCAGCCTCAAATCAATTTCATTCGACAACCACACTCCGTTTGACGATGCTTGCGATTTTGGCGCGCTGCCCACAGTTGCTTACTTGCTGGAAGCACATCGTAAAGAATTGAGGGTTGAAGGGGAACCTGGAAAGCCCTCGCACCCATTGGTAGCCGTACTTCATTCCGAGTACATCAAAGATAACAAAACACGCAGAGACATCGTGGCCTTGCTATTAAAGCACGGTTGCAAGCCATCGGCATACGAGCTAAGTATCGCTGAAAAACTGAACGATAAAGAATTGCTGGAAGTGCTCGGGAAGTAAGCCGGGAAAATAAAGGGGGGAAATAAAGGGGTCAGGGTGCGTCGGCATAAGCCGGAGGGCAAATAAAGGGCAAATAAAGGGGTCAGGAGCGAATGGCACTGTCGGGATGTTTGATGCGCGCAGGGTGGTCTTGGGCGGAGGGGAGATTGTTTGTTAAACTCTCTCCTGCCAGGTTGGTATTGTGATATT
>JAYTUF010000799.1:0-3867 GCA_043744755.1 Anatilimnocola sp. | reverse complement strand
CTTTCGCGGAGCGAAAGGCGACAATCACTTCCGCAGTTGCTCCTTGAGTTCAGGCAATGATTTTTGCAGTTCAGCGTTGAACCGTGGCGGCCAGGTGGTGGATTCCAATTGCTTGATGGAAGCCGCGGCTGAATCCTTCTCCTTCAAATGCAACTGCGCGCGGGCCACGTTGAGCAGGCCCGTTGGTTCAAGCTTGCGCAGCCTGGCTACTTGTTGCCATTGCTCGAGGGCTTCCGGCCAGCGGTCCTGCTCTTCGCGCTGCTGAGCTAGAAGGGTGTGCCCTTCCGTCTCGCTGGGAATGACTTCGGCGAGCGACGTGCGGGCTCGTTCCGCCTCGGTGGTATCGTTCAGTACATCAAACCGCTGGGCCAGGTTTTGCCAAAGTTCGAGGTTGCGGCGATTCAGTTCCAGCGAATCGAACGACTGCGCGAGAGCGCCCGCGGCATCATTCTGGGCATCAAGGCATTCAATCAACTTGGCGTGAATCTCCGCATCGCCGGGAGAGAGTTGCACCGCCGCCCGGTACTGCACAATGGCTTCCGGGGTCTTTCCCTGTTCCTGAAACACTTCGCCCAGCAGCTTGCGGACGACGGGCCGATCCTGACCCGATTCGGCCGTCTCCTTATCGAGCTCTTTCACATCTGCGGGCAGATTCGGCGAGGCTCGCAGAACTTCCCGGAGCGCATCCAGCGCGTGCGCCCGTTCGTTGTGATGCCGGCTCCAGCAGACGATCGCACTGGAGGCCGCATCGACTGCCTGCTTCGTGTTCTTCAGACCCGCATAACTGCGGGCCAGCGATTGATAGAGATAGGACAACGCTTGATCGTTCATGCTCCGTCCGCCAGTGGCTTTCACGTGAACGGCGGCGGCTTCTTTGAGATATTCCACGGCCGGCTCATACAGCTCACAGACGAGGCAGGCGTTGCCCAGCTCCTGCATGGCCCCTTCGATCCACAGATCCTTTTGATGGAACACGTCGTGCGTCTTCTGCCGCAGATCGACGAGGGCCTGTTTCTGCTTGGTCTCGAAATAGGCCCGCATCAATTCGCACCGCCGCGTCAGGTCGTGCGGCCGGCGCTTGACCAGCGGTTCGAGCAGGGCAATCGATTCGCCATACCGCCCGGATTCCTGCAGATAACGGACGAGCCTGATTTGCTGATCGTCGTGCAGCAGCTTGCGACGATGCGCGGCGAGCATGATTTCCAGCGCGCGATTTTGCCGGTCGAGACAGTAATAGAGATAAACTCCGATATGCATAGCCGCGTCGCCCGAATCGGCAAATTGCTTCAAGACTTCTTCCGCCACGGCAGCAAACTCGGCGGTCTTCTCCGACCAGAAGTAGCTGTTTAGACGGGTAAAAATCACGCGGCTGCGCGAACTGCGGCTGGTCAGATCGCGCTTCAATTCGGCGATAACAAACCGCAGCAGCCTGGGCTCCAAGTCGTCGAGGTCCTTGGCTTCCTCACGCCAGCGGGCAATGTTCCCACTGCTCCGGCTCCAAGGGTCATTGCCTTGATACTTGACCCAGATCGGTTCGTTCTCCGCCCGGTCGAGCAGAAACGCGATGGCCTCCTGGGGGCCGGCTACCTCGTGAATCACGTTAGCCATCCGATCGACGCTGTTGTCGTAGCCATTCACTTGCCGCATCAGGATGCGGGCGAAATCTTGCTTGGCATACTCGACCAGGTCCTTGCCCGCCGTCGGCAGCTTGGCTTCGTGGGCGGCTTGAAAGACGACCATCGTTTGATTGGCGAGCTCGATGAGAAAATTCAGTTCATCATTCTGCTTCGCATCGGCCCGCGACCGCGCCAGCACGGCGCGATAGAGAGGTTCGCCGCGACCGAGCGACGTGAGTCCACCCTGGCGAATCGCCAGAGCGTAGACGCCGTAGTAGCGATGAGTCACTTGCTGCGCCAGCGAAGGATTCGCGACCTGCGGCAGGCGATCATTGAGCGTTTTTTCCCCCGTCTGGGATTGCCCCAGCTTCAGTTGCCAATCGACAATTTGGAACCACTGCGCAAGTGCCGTTTGATTCACCTTGCCGCCGCTGGCCACTCGATATTCCTCGCAGCCGCCGATGAGCAGATCGATGGCCCGGTTTTGCCGGCCGTAGCTCCACTGCGTCGTGGCGAGATAGGCAGTCATTTGCAGCGCATCGTCCGTGCCCGGCTGCGCCTGGCTGAGCAGGTGTTCGAGCAGCCGCACTTGTTCGGCAGCCAGCGCGGGCTGCGCGATGTTTCCCAGCGATGCGAGAAAATCGGCCATCAGCCGCGGTTCGCCCGTCAGCCAGTCGCGTTTCTCCGCGCGTTGCAACGCAGCGACGGCGGCGGTCACATGCGGCTGAGCGCCGTTTTGTAATTCCGCCGCGCGGCGATGGGCGAGCACTTCCAGCAGATCAAGTGCTCGTTGATCGAGGGGAGTTTTGGCGGACTTGCGAACTTCCTCGAGGCCTTGCTTCAGTTCGTCGATAGTGGCTTCGTGTTCGACCTTCGTGAGCACATTCCAGGTTTCTTTGAGCATTGGATATATCCGCTCGGCCGTATGACCGGGGAGCGCCTTGGCCATCGCTTGCAGCAGCCGGGTATCGTGCGTGACTTCATAGAACTCGCGGAGCGTGTTGAGATAGTAAGAGGGCGATTCCTCGGTCTGCAGCAAGGCGGCAAACAGCAGCAGCACCTGCGGTTCGAGCGTTTCCGGTAGCGGACCAGCGGACTGCTGCCAGCGCGAGAGTTGCCCGCGAATCTGGCGATCGAGTTGCCAAGGCTGCTGCTGGCGGTAGATCTTCACTTGCGCTGATTCGTGCTTTTGCTTCAGATCGAGCGCGTGATACCAGGTGGCGAGCGAGCGGTAGTCTTCGCTGGCTAATAGGTTGGCTCGCTCCAATTCTTCGAGCAATTGAACCGCTGATTCGAGCTTGTTGAGCTCGGCGTGGATGCGGGCCAGTTGCCGCCGCCAGTGCCCGGTGTCGTCATTCACCGTGATGTAATTGCGGAGCGCTTGCTGCAACTCCTGCGGCAGATCGCGGGCGAGGAGCAGTTCGTATTGCAACTGCTGCCAGTCCAGATGATTGTTGGACGTCTTGACAGGTTTGCTGGCCTCGTCGGGTTTGGCCAGTCGCAGTTGGCGTTGTTCTTCAAACAGTTTCGTGAGCCGGGCCACCTGCGCCGGCGGGGCGTCTTTATGGGCTGCCAGATGCAAGAGGGACTTGAGGAGCCGATGTTGCCAGACATCGGCGAGGGCGAGTTGAACGACATTGATAACTTCCTGATCGTCCTCCTTGGTGACGGGCTTCGGTTGATCCAGCGATTGTTGCAACCAGTTCCAGAGTTGATCGGCGACCTGCGGCAGCTTGCGCTCCAGGCGAATTTCGAGCGTGAGATGTTCCAGCAGCAGCCAGCGGGCGAACGCATCGTTCTTGTCCTTGCGCGCAGCCGCCGCGGTTGCCAGTCGCTGCGAAATCTCTTCTCGCGCCTGTTTGCGGGCGGCAGTTTGCTTGGCTTCCAGTTCGGTCCGCTTGAGCTTGTCGGGCCGGTCGATCTTGGAGATTAAGAAGTCACCGCGTCGCGCGTCCCAGGAATCGACCCAGCGATAGAGGGCGGTCACTTGCGCTTGCAGCCGCACGTCGGCGTTGTCGGACGACGAAAGTTGCTCGATGAGCTTGAACGTCTCTGCTTCGCGGGCCGCCGTCCAAGCTTGATTCAGGATGTGATCGAACAGTTCGCGAACCGCCTGATCCTTTTCGGCAGGCAGAGCGCCGGCGAGGAACCTGCGGAGGACGTTCTCGCGATCGCCACTCCCCTGGTGATCCACGACGCGCAGGATGAGGGCTCGATAGGTCGCCCGCCGTGAGAGCTTTTTCTCGGCAGC
>JAYTUF010000798.1:0-3870 GCA_043744755.1 Anatilimnocola sp. | reverse complement strand
CCACCGCCGTGCCTAAAGCCCGCTGGAGCACGATTCACTTCGTGAAGAACGGCGAGCGCTACTTTCTGTTCAACGAACGGGGCGAATTGATCATCGCGAAGCTCTCGCCAAAGGGCTACGAAGAAATCAGCCGGGCGAAGTTGCTGGAGCCGACGCTGGAACAACTGCGGCAGCGGGGCGGAGTCTGCTGGTCACACCCGGCCTTTGCGAACAAGCATGTGTTTGCCCGCAATGACAACGAACTGGTCTGTGCTAGCCTCGCGGCAGAGTGAAACTGCGCCTGGCGGCGGAGTGAAACTCTAGTGATCGAGAATGAACTCGTTGCTGTTCAGCAAGGCCCACCAGATGTCTTCGAGGACGGCGGCGGGATGGTCGCGATGCTGGGCGGAGAGTTGCTTGACGGCTTCCAGTTCGCGTTTGTTCGGCTGCCGTGAAAGGGCGGCGAGAAACAGGTGCTCGACTTTTTCGTCAGGCTTCAGATTGCTGAGCTGCAGATGTTTGAGCAGGCTCCCTTCGCCGCTGCTGACGGCTTTCCGCATCAGATCGCCGTTCATCATGATCAGCGATTGCCGCATGGCGCCATTGAAATGGGTTTCTTCTTCGGAATCGTCGGTTCCCATCGGGCGATTGAACTGGGCCAGCCAGTCGATGCGGGCCTTTGCCAGTTCTGATTGATTCGATGACTTCTTTCGCAAATCGGCGGCAATCAGCAGCGAGTTATAAACCTCTTCCACCTGCAGTTGACGGGTGTAGTAATGGCTGAACAGCGGGGCACTGCCGGCCTCGGGCGCGTCGGCCAGGTTATTCGCGGTAATGCGGCTCGAGCGGCTGAACGCGTCGGAAAGGACCAGCCACTTCATCAACTTACGAACGTCGTAATTATGAGCCGCGAATTGATCAGACAGCTTCGCAAGCAATTCTGGATGTGAGGGCTGATTGCTGGGGCCGATGTCATCGACGGGGCGGGTGAAGCCGAAGCCGAAGTAATGCGACCAAAGGCGATTGACCAAGGCCGGGCTAAGCTGCGGTGATGTAATCACCAGCCGGGCGAGCTCTTGCCGGCGATTGACGTCATCCAAGCGACCACTGGCGGCGATCTTCGTGCCATCAATGAATTCCGGCCCAGTCGCGCGAATCGTGCCATTAGGAAGCTCAAAATAAACTTCGCCCTCGGTGGTGATGTTTTTCCGTTCGACGAAATCTTCATTGGTCAACCGCGTGACGCCGGCGACTTGCTCGATTCGCGCCTGCCGGAAGAAGGCGTTCAGGGCCCAATATTGGTGCTGGCCCCAGTCGTTCGTCGGATGCTGGTGGCACTGGGCACATTGCATCTGCTGGCCCAGGAACACTCGCGACGTGCGGGCGGTGGCGAGCGTGGCGTCTTGCCCCAGCGACGCGACCAGGAAGTTCACGGCGCCGTTGTAGTCTTTGCTGCCCGGCTGCGCCGAACCTTCCGCGGTCAGCAGTTCATACACTATTTGATAGTAGGGCTTCTTGGCTTGTAGCGACTGCCGCAGGTACTGCTCCAGCCCTTCGCGACTGGCCACTTGCTCGGCATCGCGGGTCATCGTCCGGCCGATCAGCAGGTTCGACCAGACGCCGGCCCAATAGGCGGTGAACTGCTCGGCATATAGCTCGCCGTCCATCAATTGCGCCACGAGGCGTTCGCGCTTGTCGCGGTTTCGGTCGGCCGCGAATTTTCGGACTTCATCTACGTTTGGAATGCGGCCTAGCAATCGGAGGAAGACGCGGCGGCACCATTCTTCGTCACTGGCGGCGACGGCAGGCTGAACGTTGTTCTCTTTCCACGACTGGGCGAGTGTGGTGTTGATGTAGGAAACCATTTCCGCGTCGGTGATGGCCCGGTCGTACTTCTTTTCAATCAACTGATGCACGCTGACGGCGGTGCGCGGCGTGCGAACCTCGGGGGGAGCATCGGGGGGAGCATCGGGCGGCGGAAGCACTCCCGGCCGCATGGGACGCTTGTCGGGATTGCCCTGGTTGACGATCTGCGGAGCGGGCTTGTGATTACCATTGCCCATGCCATTCGGTTGAACTGTTTTGCCGGGCTTCGACACAACAGCACTATTAGTAGCGCCGTTGCCCGGCTTCACTACCTCAGGCTTGATCGCTGGCTTCACCACAATCGGGCGAGCGGGATCGTTCTGTGAACTGGCCACAATCGCCAGTGTGATGCCCAGACCGGCAACGCACGTCGCCACCGCCCACCAAGGCCAGGTACTGGCAGGCCGGCGAGTGTGATTCGGCGAGGCTCGACGGACCGGCGCAAACTCGCCGTTCTGTTTGGCAGGATGAACAGGAGCGATGGTTTCCACAGCCCGCACGACAGCGGTCGCCAGGGGAACAAACTCAAGTGGAGCAATCTCCAGCGGCAGTGTTTCAATCGAGGGACCGGGGAGCGGCAACAACGGAGCATTCAAGTCCGCAGCGTTCTGCCCGCGGATCGCCCAGGCCTGCATGATGCGCGCGGTCAGGTCCGGGGGAGTTCGTCCTCCCAAAACCTCGTCCAGATAACCATCCAGCAGATGGTCATCGCCCAGGTGATCGTGGCGCTGTTGATCGTTTCGGCCAGAACTCATTTCAGTTTGCTCTCGATGCACTCGCGAAGTTGTTGCTTCGCCCGTTGCATCAAGTTTTTGGCTCCGTCAGGGGTGATTTCCAAAGCGGCGGCAATTTCGGTGCGGGAACTCTGTTCGCGAAACCGCATCTCCAGCGATTTACGGGCCCGTTCGCTCAGCCCTTTCACACACTCGCGCAGCAAATCCAGCAGTCCGTCTTCGTTATCTTCCCCGGCCCAGTGCGACCAGGTGCGATCTAAATCTTCCACGTTTTCGACGGCAGTGACTTTTCCGCTCCGCCGCCGATACGAGATGTACAAATTGAAGGCAATTTTTCGTAGGTAGGCAGACGTGGCAGCCGCGTTGATATCCTGGAAGGGTCGTTGCAGCGCGGCCAAAAAAGTCTCTTGCGTCAAATCTTCTGCCTGGGCCGCATCACAGCCTAGCGCCCGTAAATAGCGCCAGATTCCCACCTGATAGGTCTCTATCAGGCGGACCGGATCGAACCCCGTCGCAGCAGATAAGGGTGCTGACTTCATGTCCAAACGTGAAACGCTCGAAAGAGGGCAATGTACTCACAGGGCCGAGCCGGGATGCCCGCCAACCCCTGAATAGGTGGCTCGGAGACGGCGCAAGTCGTCTACCTGCAATATCTTCCATCGTAGTCGCCGTGGCCCCAGACCTCTAGGTCTGGGAAGGGGCAGAAGGGGTAAGGGCAGAAGGGGACAAGGATGAGCGCGGTGGGAATGGGGCTGGCCCGATCATGAGGCGCTTCATAAGTGACGCTGGATCAGTGACGCGCCATTTCCATTTCTCGTTCCGGTTCCCGTTCCCTTGCCGGTTCTGTGGGCTGGATTTCTGCTTCGTGATTCGGCTCGGCGCGGCGCTTTTCAAGCGGGGCGGGCTCGTCTTCCAGCAGTGTCCCCATCCAGCGGTCCCAGACGTTGAAGAATGAGCCGAAGTTTTTGTCCAAGTGCGTGTGATGCGCGTCGTGATGGGTCACGGTGTTCAGGCCCTGGAACCAGGTGCTTTGAGAGATGAATTTCGGCACCAGTTCGTAGCCCGTGTGCCCGGCTGTGTTTACTTGCGTATCGATTCCCAAGAACAGCAAGAGCGCGAGGGGATGCAGCGGCAAAAACACGATGAGCAGCGCGATCCCCAGGAATTGCAGAAACGCCTCAGCGGGCTGAAAGGCAAAGATGGCCCAGGGAGTCGGACTCACGGAGCGATGATGCCCCAAATGCATGTACTTGAAGACCGGCCGCCAATGCATGAACCGGTGGGTCCAATA
>JAYTUF010000797.1:0-3872 GCA_043744755.1 Anatilimnocola sp. | reverse complement strand
ACCCGCAGGGTTCGCAGCCTTTAGCCCCGGGTTGAGGCGTTAGCCGATACCCGGGGAAAACCGGCAAATTCACGCATCGATCCCGAAGGGATCGCAGCGCCGTGATGCTGCGATCCCTTCGGGATCGGGGCGTCGAAAATGCATCCGAACCCCAGGTGTCGCTGCGCTCAACCTGGGGCTAATGGCTGTGATCCCTTCGGGATGGATTCAATTTCGTGCGTCCAAGTTCGACAGTCTATGAAGCCGGTGGCTAATGGGAATTAATTGGCAGGAGTGATCGATAGTCCTCTGAATTCTGGCGAATTCAGCTACAGGTTACTTCTTGGGAGGTGGCGGCGCTTTTACTTCCAAATCGAACTCTTTCGGCTTTGGCTCTTCCTGAAAATTACCTACCTGGCCGGTGGCGACGAAACGAAAACGGTGCCGGCCTGGCCGGAAATCTGCGGGGATGACGACTTCAAACTCAGTGCTGCTCGCTGCCGCGGCGATGATTAGTTGCTCCGGCAGTTCCAACCCCGCGATTCGCTGCGGCTCAATCGTCACTGGTCCCGTGAAGGACGGCAAGCGTTGGGCTACGAGCCTAACATTGAACTTGCTTCCCGGCGGCAACATCGCTGGCGGCGGTGGTTCAATCGCAATCTCGAAACCGGGCTTCACCGCGACTTGCAGGCTGCGATGAACGGTGATCGTGCGATCGCCCTGTTTCGCGACGGCAGTGACATCGATCCGCTCGGTGATTTCGTTGGCCAGGCTGCGAGAGATGAACAGCGCGGGGACGGACGCTTGTTCCATCGTCGCGGATGGGATGCGGGCGAAGACTTGTTTCCGCCCTTGGCGTTCTTCGCCCACCTGCCCGCCGATTGCCGTGAAGGTGATCGGTTCAGTGAAGCCCGCCTGCCGCGTGGTGACGATGGTGGCCGTCGCCTGTTGATAGCGGGGCAACGTCAACAGCGGTTCGGCAAGTTCCACCGTGAAGGGAATGGCAGGGACAATCTGCAAGGCCATGCCGCGGGTGACGCTCGCCGGCAGCCAGCGTTGATTCTCGCGGAGCGCGTGCTTGATCAGATCGACGTTAATGATCTGCCGATCGACCAATGGCTGGACCACGAGCGGGGCGGTGATCTCTTGCTCGCCGACTTTGGTCTTGGCGATGATTTGGAGAGTGCTGAGGCCGAGAATCGCATTATCCGCAACTATTAGTTTGCAATCGAGGCTGGTGGCGCCTTCGGGAATGGTGGTGGGTTCGAGCGTTACTCCCTGGGGGGCGTTGACGAGCGACAGTTCAATCACGCCGGGGCATTCGGTGCGTACTACGGTGAATGGCAGGCGTTGATAGGACCACAGAGGCACAGAGAGCGCGGAGATTTCGGAGGTAAGCGCCAACTGGGGAATAGTGGGGCTGATTTCGACGCGATAGGCGTGGGCGGGACTGCCGCTGTTGCTGAGGTCGCGGATTTGCAGTTGATAGAGGGCATCGTCGTTTGATGCGAAATTGAAGGCGGCTTCGTCGAGGGCACCGCCGGGGAGTTGCACGTCGTCCATCCGTTGCACTTCACGACCAGTACGATCGAGCAGGACCACTTCCAGGTCGGCGGCTGACTGCAGCGACTTGGTTTCCGCGCGGATCGAAAGCTTCTGCCCCTTGGTTAGTTCCAGCGTGAAGCAATCAATGTCTCCGGCGGGATTCAGCACGCCCTGCAGACTCGCGGGCAGCGACGTCACATGCGTAGGGCTGTCTTTGCTGTCGTTCGGTTCACTTTCGATGGCCGCGGGAATGTTCGTGACGACGAGCGGCAGCCAGGTGGAAGCGCCGTCGGGTGATCTTTTGATCAATTGAAAGAAACTCCCCAGTGGTTGATCGGCGGGGAGTTGAACGTCGAAACTGCTGCCCGGAACTTCGGGCAGTTCCAGCCTGGTGAGTTGGCCTGGCTGGATCGTTGATGGCAGTGAAACCCGCCCGGCGGGAAAGTTGCCCATCCGCAGCCAGTACCGCCAATGGGGCGAGCCGAGATAGCGGCTGTCGCGCACTTCCAGCGTGTATTTGCCCGCGGTCTTGAAGGTATGCGTGAACTGACAGTCGTAGAAGAGGCCCGGCGAGTTATCTTTTTGAAAGATCCGTTTGCCGCGCTCATCGACGATGGTCAGCAGCGGATCGGCATCGTTGCCGAAGCGGCTACAGATAATATCGAAGCCGATCTGCTGTCCGGCTTGGGCCTCGAAGGGAATGTGATCGACCTCGACGGCCAGCAAGTCGCCAGCGATGGCAGTGACGAGTTCATCAATGGCGAAGAGGTGCAGGTTGCTCAGGCCATCTTCCGTCGCCAAGCGCAAGCCATAAATTCCCAGCGGGCAATCTGCTGCGACCGTTACTTCAAACTCCGTTCGCTCGACACTGCCGGAGAGTGGCTTGATCTGAAAGTATTTTTCGGGAAGCGAGAACCAGAGGTTCTGCGCACGATCCAAGCCACTGCCGACGAGCGTGAGTTTGTTGCTTTGCCCTCGAGTGAGTGCTGGCGGTTCCAGGTGTTCGACGAAAGGTTCCGCCCGCGACACCGGCGAGAAGCAGCACGCAGCGGCAAAAACCAGGCAGTAGGCGACCCGTTTGAGCAGCAAAAGCATCAGTGCGGCACCCAGGAGTGAAAGGAAAGGCGAGAACGAATCGCGGCGATGAGTTACAGTTAAATCTTGCGGCCGGCCGATGATTTCGTTACTGTCAATATATCAAGCAATGGTAATGGATGTCACGCTGAATCCTGCCGATCAATATTCCCACCCAGGCGATTGTAACCAGGCGCTTGTCTCGCCAAGGATTGACTCATGCTCCGATTGATTGGCCCCGCTGCATATCCGGGCGAACATTCCAGCCGGCGTGAAATGCTCCGCATCGGCGGTTTGCTGGCCGGTGGTATCGCACTTCCGCAATTGTTTGCCGGTCGTTCGTCCGCAGCCATCGGTCAGCCCAAGTCGTTCGGGGCAGCCAAGCGGTGCATTATGCTGTATTTGTCCGGTGGTCCGCCGCAGCACGACATGTTCGATCCGAAGCCCGACGCTCCGTCCGATATTCGCGGCGAGTTCAGCACGATTCAATCCTCCAACGCCGGCTATCGTGTGGGCGAGCATCTGCCGCTCACGTCCAAATGGATGCACGAGGTGGCCCTCGTCCGCTCGATGCATCACACGCACAACGACCACGCCCGCGGTTCGTATTGGATGTTCACCGGCTATCCGTTTCTCGGCGGCGTGCCCGAAGCCGACAACATGACCCGCCAGGACATGCCCCACTTGGGCTCCGTCGTGGCCAAGATCGCGCCGAACAAATCGCTGCTGCCGTTTGCCATTGTGCCGCATCGGATGGACGTGGCCGGCGGTCGGCGCGTGGGTCAGTTCGCGGGGATGCTCGGCTCGAAGTACGATCCGCTGCTCCCCGGCGGTGATCCGAATGCGGATGACTATAAGCTCGAACAGATCCCGCTCGCCCCCAACTTGCCCGCCAACGTGGTGCGCCGCCGTTTGAAGCTGGTCGATCAACTCGATACGCAGATTGAATCGCTGCATAACAGCGCTCAGGCTCAATCCTTGCGGGCGAATCAGGCCCGGGCGCTTGACGTCGTCAGCTCCGATGAAGTTCGCAAAGCGGTCGATCTCTCGAAGGCCGACGCTGCCGACCGGGAACGCTACGGCCGGAATTTGTTCGGCCAATCGGTGTTCCTCGGCCGCCGTCTGTTACAAGCGGGCACGCGCCTGGTGCAATGCAATTGGCAGCGGACGCAAGGGGCGAACGGCTTTGCCTGGGATACGCACTGGAACAACTTCTCGGCGCTCAAGGAAGATTTGATTCCCCCCTTCGATCGCGCGTTCAATGCGCTGATGAC
>JAYTUF010000796.1:0-3872 GCA_043744755.1 Anatilimnocola sp. | reverse complement strand
CGGCGGTATCGGATTCAAACGGCAGGCCGATTTCTTGAAAGCCCGATTGGCGACGTCTCGCGGGTTTGTCGGCCAAAGTGGCGCGCGGGAAGAAACCTTCGAGCAGCAGTTCCGCCGCGGCTTTGCGTTCGACATCGACGGTGACGGTGCCGCCAATCAGCTTGCTGCCTCGGCCAAGGACGCTGACGGGATGTTTTTTAGGACCGGCTTCCGGCAGCAGGGTTTCTTTCGCAGTGCGGCAGGCATGCCACAGCGAAACCGATTGCCAGGGATCGAGCTTGGTTCCCTTCTCCGCAAACTTGCCCGCGACGAAATGAGCCAGCGCGAGATCCATGTTGTCGCCGCCGACCAGCAAGTGATCGCCCACGGCAATCCGCCGGAGCAACAACTCACCACGCTCTTCAGCCACGCCGACGAGCGTGAGATCGGTGGTGCCGCCGCCGACGTCACAGACGAGCAACGTATCGCCGACGCCCAGTGCCCGCCGCCAACGGTCTTCCATGCTCGTCAGCCAGGCATAGACGGCCGCCTGCGGTTCTTCGAGCAGGACCAGGCTCTGCGGCAGACCGGCCGCGAGCGCCGCTTCGCGCGTTAACTCTCGCGCAGCGGCATCGAACGAGGCGGGAACGGTCAGGACGACATGCTGACTTGCGAGCGGAGCATCGGGAAAGGCGTGTTCCCAGGCTGATCGAAGATGTTCCAAATATCGCTTCGTCGCGGCGACGGGCGAGACCTTGGCAACTTCCGCAGGTGCGTTCCAAGGCAAGATCGACTGATGACGATCGACCCGGCTGTGACAGAGCCAACTCTTGGCGGCCGTCACGGTTCGCTGCGGCGCATCGGCTGCTTGCCGACGGGCGAGTTCACCGGCGACCTGTGTCTGGCCGCTTTGCCAGGGCAGATCGAGCGATCCGCCGGCGGCTTCTTGCTCGGGCGCTAGATAAAGGAACGACGGCAACGAAGTGCGGCTTTCAATGGCTCCCGGCGCGGTCAATTGCGGAATGGGAAGGAGTTCAACTCGCGGTTTTTCGGCGCTAATGGGAGCATAAGCCAGGACGCTGTTGGTGGTGCCCAGATCGATGCCGATGACGTATTGCGCGGTCACTTAAACCTCCACTTCGGCAGGGGCGACGACCAAGGCAGAAGCATGTGAACCAGTCCAGGCGGGCAGGTTCACGGTCGTCGCTTCCCAGCCCGCGTGTGTCAGATTGCCGTGGTGAGGGCCATTGCCGGTAACCTTGCCAATGAGGCGAAAGCGGGCCGGATCGTAGCCGGCCGGGACTTCGGCGGTTTCTCCTTCGTTCCATTCGGTCACGCGTTTGAGCGAAAAGAACCGCTGCAGCACGCTGGCAGAATCGCGCAGGACGTTGCGAGCGGCGGTGCCGATTTGCTCGTCGGTATAGTCGGCGAGCGGCTCCTGGACGAGGTCGATCAGGCGGGCTTCACGCTGCAAGGCGGCGAGCAGCGTCAGGGCGTCGCTCCGCTTGGGAATGGCACTGACCTTGCCCGGCCCTTTCTCGGGGATGTTCTCTTTTGGCAACGTCTCGCCGCCCGTGATGACGGGCGGCAACGCGCGGCCGGCGAGGGCGGCGTCGATGCGGTCGGCCGCCGAGGCGCTGACCAGTGCTTTGAAGAAGGCCCGGAAGGCCACTCCGATTCGTCCCATGTGCTGATCTCGTAAGTAGTTGCGATTCAAACCGCGGCGGCGCTGAAAAATCCGCACCGGCGGAGGAAACTTCCTAGCTGGCAAAAGCGTCCAAAGTAAGGCTCCGCGCGCCGCGAGCTTGGACCGAGGTTTGCAAAACAAATTGGCCGAGGCTTAAGCGGTCCAGGCTTAAGCGGTCCCAGCTTAGTACAACGCCTGCTGCGGCAAGTTGTCAACGGGCTGAAAGTGGACTCCTCTCGCGGAGCGAGCTGAATACCAATTGCCTAAGTGTCGTTGGCAGGCCAGGGCGGCGGGGTTGATCCATAAAAACCGGCAAAATCGAGCGTTATGACTTTCCCCACTTTCCCTAACCGTTATCTTACAAGCTATGGACGACCCGGCAGCGGCGGGTCGTTTGCCGCAGGTCTGGCCAGCAATGGCCGAGCCCGCGTGGGCACATTTCGTGTCGGCACAGTCCGGAACCTGTGCGGGCCACCACCGTTACTTTTCACGTTGCCGCCCGTCGGCAACTCGGCCATTCCGGCGTCGATTGCAACCTGTTCAGTCGCCACGGGTGACGTCTGTTAAAGACGCCTCAGTCCCGACAGGCAGTTTCGTTCACGTCCGATGGCAAGCATCTCCCGGTTTCAGAGTAAGAAGGCAAGTTCTCGATTATGAAAAAGCACCACCGCAGCCTGGCCCAACGAACCATTGATTCGCTCAAGCAGTTGTGGAATCGCCGTCAGACTCAGGAAGAGCGGAATCTCGGCCGAAATGACGACGCGCGCGGCCGCCGCAAGGCTTTCTTGTTTGAATCGCTCGAGAACCGGTCGTTGATGGCCGGCGACCTGGGCAATTTGCCAATGCCCGGCGACGTGGGAAGTGACAGCAACTCCGCGCTCATCAGCAACTCGCCCCAATCGATGAGCGCCGGCGAGCCTACGATCGTGGCCGACGATCTGGTCGCCTTCGCGAAATTGCTGGATGCCGCCAACATCACGTTCTTTGGCGCTGCCTGGTGCCCGCACTGCACGGCGACCAAGAATCTGTTTCAAGATGGCGGCAAGTATCTGCCGTTCGTCGAAGTGACCAATCCCGACAAGACGCCGAATGCGATTGCGACGGCGAACAACATCACGACGTATCCCACCTGGGTGTTTCAAGACGGCACACGGCTGACGGGCGAGCTGACGCTGCAGCAAATTTCGACTGCGTCCGGCATTGCCATTCCGCAAACCAGCACGCCGTTCCTGGCCCCAATCCCCGCTACGGTGCTGCAAGGTGGTTCGCCTTTGATGGTCGGCTTGGATGGCTACGATCCGAACGGCGATCCGCTGACGTACACCGTGACGAGCGACAATCCGAGCCTGGTGCAGCCGACGATCCTCAGCGGCAATCAAAGCCTGAAGATCAACGTCAACGGCTATGGCACGATGGTCTATCAACTGTTTGATAACTTCGCGCCGCGCGTGACCAGCCGCATCAAACAACTGGTCAACTCCGGTTTTTATGATCTGTCCCCGACCAACACCATCACGTTCCACCGCGTGATCAACGACTTTGTGTTGCAAGCCGGCGATCCCACCGGCACCGGCAGCGGCGGCTCGCAACTGGGGGATTTCGACGATCAATTCAACGTGAACCTGCAGCACAATCGCTCGGGCCTGCTGTCGATGGCCAAGAGCAGCGACGATACCAACGACTCGCAGTTCTTCGTCACCGAAGAAAAGAACGAAACCTTCAACGTCACACTCAGCGGCACTCCGACCGGCGGCACGTTCACTCTTTCTTATCGCGGCCAAACGACGGCGCCGATTGCGTTCGATAGCAGCGGCAACTTCACGACCATCGCCAGCAGCATTCAAGCGGCCCTGGGAGCGCTCACGAGCGTGGGCGCGGGGAATGTCCTGGTCACGCATACACCGGTGATGAATGCTCAGAACCAGGTGACGGAGAATGGCCGGTTCAAAGTTGAGTTCGTCAACGATCTAGGGCATCAAAACACGCTCGTCATTACTGGCAATGCCAGCGGCTTGACGGGCGGCACTTCGCCCACGATCGCGGTCGAAGAAGGGGCCCGCTCCGCTCGGCACTTGGATTTCAATCACTCGATCTTTGGGGCCATGGTCGAAGGCGAATCGAATCGCGCCGCGATCAGTGAGGTTCCTGTTGGTGCGAGCGACAAGCCCGTGGCCGACGTCAAGATCGGCTCGATGGAGATTTTCAC
>JAYTUF010000795.1:0-3887 GCA_043744755.1 Anatilimnocola sp. | reverse complement strand
GGAGCAGTTCGGCATATTTGCGCGCGTCTTTGGTGAAGTTGTAGGATCCATCAATGGCGGACTTCAATGCACCGAAGACAATCTTCTTCTCGTGCATGAGCTTGTGAGTGCCGTCCAGAAATACGGGAATGCCAGCCGAGCGAAACGTGGCGAGCGCCTTCGAGGAAACCTTGCCCGGCTTCGCGTTCGTGGCATCGAGGATGATTTGCACATCCACTTTGCGGGCCTGAGCAGCGCAAAGAGCAGCGATGATGTCGGGATCGTTGAAATACGGTTCCTGCACCCGGATGAACTGCGTTTCCGATTTGATCTCGGTCAGGATGCGATTGAGGGGGCCGAGACCGGGCGCGAAGTAGGTTTCGACGATGGGCGGGGAGTCGGAAAAGGCTGAAGGCTGAAGGATGAAGGCTGAAGCCAGAATGAGAAGCAGTTTCATGGAAGGTGGACAGGTGGGCCGACGGGCCATGATAGCACCCATGTGGCATAATTGATGGCGGTTGTTTCGGGATCTTCTTTCGGCGGCGTGGTAGTGCACGCCGAAAGCAGACAGGCGATGAGAAGCGAGGCTTTCACAGCGAATTCAGATGCGATTGCAGGGCGGCGAGATCGAAGCCCTCCGGCGATTTGCCAGCGGCGAGGTATTCTTCCGTGATGTAGGCCACGGCGGTGTTGCAGTATTTCTTGAGGAACGCAGTTTTCACGCGCTGCAATTGCGCCCAGGTGACGATAGTGGGATCGACTCGATTGGCGACGAGCGGGACATAGTGACCGCCTTCGATCGGAGAATTCTTTACCACGCTCCAGGGCAGACCGGAATTGAACTGGTCCATCGCGGACTGTGGCATGTCCACACCGAGCGCGACCGCGCCGAAGAGATAAGCGGCTTCGAGGATATGATCGAGGTTGCTGGAATCAATGAAGACATAAGCACCGATCTTGTGACGGACGCCGGCGGCGTCGATGATGCCCGTCTTCATGCGATACTTCGCGGCGGCCCGCATGTCGGTTCCCTGATCGCTGTTCGGATCGTTCGGATTGTAACCAGTGATCGCGGAGTAATCAGAGATGATGCATTCGTCGGTGAATTTAGGCACTGGCTTACCGGCGGCGGCATTCCAGATCATGTGTTCGTGACCGGCACCGGCGAGCACGCAATCGCCGACCTGATCGTTGCCGAGCATTCCCCAGGCTTTGATGAGATTCTCGTGACCGAACGTCTTGGGGCGTTTCGGCAGCGGGGCGGCGGTGCGGAATTTCGCGAACTGGAAATCGCGCGAATCGTGCGGCAGTGGCTTGAGGCCGAGTTTGAGGAAGGGGAGCTTCATGACTGCCGTTGGCTGTCAAGAGGCGTTGAAGTGTTGAAGTGTTGAAGTGTTGAAGTGTTGAAGGCGCAGAGCCGCCCCGTTTAATTGAACAATTCAACCTAGCAACTCAGTGGTGTAGAGATGGAACGTGATGCTCGTGGTGAAATCGCGCTGCTCGGTATCGGGATCGAAGCTGTTGGTGCTGCGCAATGCGAAGCGGAGGATGCGGTAGCCGGTGCGTTGTTCTTCTGTGAGACCGGCGAAGAATGTGCGCCAGGCATCGGCATTTGCGAACAACTTGCGAATCTTCCCTGACCACTCGCGTTCGGTGGCCTCGGGCGTGTCCTTGTGATTGCAGAGAACCACGGCATCGAGGACAAGTGGCACATTGCGACGGTTGCCGCGTGATTCGATGCCGGCGCAATGAAGAACGACGCAGGGCTTGGGTCGGTCGCCCGATTGAAAGGACGTGCGGAAGGGCAAGACGGAAGCGGCGGGTAGATCTGCGGCAACACGGCCGGCGGTGAGGAATGCGACGCCAAATTCAGCGAAGCGTTGTTCGAGAGCGGACATGGGAGATGGGAGATGGAAGATTAAAGATGGGTTAGGCGGCTTTGCGTGACTTGGAGAATTGCTTTTTGGCGATGGCGTTCATAGCGCGGGTCATGGAGAGCTGAAGATTTCGAGCGGCGTTCATCTTGGCGCGTTGTTCGCCAGCGGCGGGTAAAGCTTTGCGCGCATGTCGGACCTCGTTGATAAGGCGGATGCGATTCGTTGCTTTCACATACACGCCGCGACCGCCGACCTTGTGACGGCCATATCCGGCCCATGAGGGAATGCCGGGGACATTGCGACCGCTGATGTCGCGACCGGCAGCAGCCCAGCCGCCTTTGGCCATACCGATCTTGCGTTGCATTTTCTTGATAAAATTTCCGATCGCCTTTTCGCTGGTGACAATGACTTTGGGATCAGTGCCAGCGGGCACGCCACCCCATTCGCCGGTGCGGGCGGAGCGAACCGTGGCCGGATCGACGCGTCCGGAGACGATGAGCTGTGAGACAACGGGAACCGAAGCCAACATTTTTACGAGAGTGCGGTTGCGTTTTTTATCGCCGCTTTGCAGCAGAGACCAGATCCCTTTCGCAAAGCCTTCGCTGACGCTGGATTTGAGAAATGCGTAAAGCTTGCGGGGCGACATAATCACGCGGTGGATGTCGCAAGAAATTTTGGCCGCAAGTTTTTGGTAAGCGTTTTCGTTCAGCCCGACGGGCAAGGTGAAGCGGGCCAGTTCCTTCGCGAAGCCGCGGCCTTCCTGTCGCAGAATGCTTTCACCGTCGCGCTTCACCATTTCAGGGAACTGGCGAATGGTCTTCACCAGGTCTCCCGATTTTAGTTTGCAGGTGATTTTCATGGGCGTTATCTGGCCCCATCGTCCAGCGTGAGGGTGACGCATGAATCGTCGATGGCGACCGCGAGGATGCGATAGTCCTGAGAGCCGATGATGAGGTGTTTGCCTTCGAGAGTGCGTTCCCAAGGCTTCGGGAACGGCGTGAGCTGGTCCGCGCCGCACATGAACGTAGCGGGGACGCTGGCGGTTTCTCCGCCCATGGCCAGCGAGCGGTCGAGCTTGATCTGGTCGAGGATCCCGGAAAGCGGAATGGCATCGATGCTGCCGGTCACGCGACCGAAGACATCGGAAGCGTGATCGAAGGCATCACTGACGAAATCGCCGAAGTCGGTCATGGGGAAGGAGGAGTTTTTCAAATTGTCACCATGGTAACAATTTGAATCAGCCGGCGGAAAGTTTGACGTAGGCGGTGTTTTCGACTTCGCAGTTGGCGACCAGGGCGTCGGCTTTCTTGGGCGGGAGAAGTGCCTTGGCGACTTCGCGGAAGCCTTTCACTGGCGAGAAGCGAGTGACGCGCTCGAAGATTTTCTTGAAGACAGACTTGTCGAGATTCTCGCGAGCGAACTCGATGCCGTCTTTGGTGGGGACGAAGCTGACGTTCTTTTCAAAGAGCTTGCAGAAGTGTGCGGACTCAAGGCTTGATTGGGCCTCCTCGATGGTGTCGGCGCTGGGCTTGAGGCTGGGCGCGGGATGAATGACGACGGCCTTGCCTTTGGTGCCAGCGTAGTTGCCGGGGCCGAGATCGACGAGCTGCTGTTTGATGGCCGTTAGCTTTTCAGCGCGGGCTTTGATTTCGGCATCGAGTGAAAGGGCGGCATCAACAAGTTCGGCGGGTTCCATGTGGAACGGTGTCTGTCAAAGAAACGGCGACCGGTTTCCCGATCGCCGTTTAGCGTTCCACAACATCCACCAACCCCTGACAAAATTATTTTCCGGCCTTGTGTTTGGCCTTTTCAGATCCGGCGTCTTTCGCGGCTTCAGCTTCCTTTGCGGCTTTGGCAGCAGCTTTCGCGACCTTTGCGGCGTCTGCAACCTTGGCTGCTTCGACTGCCTCGGCCTCCTTTGCTGCCTTAGCTGCGAGCTTTGCAGCCTCCTTTATTTTTGCAGCTTCTGCCGCCTCAGCGGCTTCGGCGTCCTTTGCGGCTTTGGCGGCCGCTTTGGCAGCAGCTTTCGCA